>CAKKSJ010000386.1 GCA_919902965.1 Burkholderiales bacterium | reverse complement strand
CTAGGGCGCATCCGCACTACAGCGCGCCGCTGGGGCCGAACCAGGGCCGCGGCGTCGCCACCGGTTTCTGGTTCAACATCGGCAAGGAAACCACCTGCGCGCTCAATCTGCAGGAGGACGGAAGCCTGACGCTGATACTCGGCACCATAGACGTCGCCGGCGGCTCGCGCGCTGCGATGGCGATGATGGTGGCCGAGGAACTGGGCATCGCCTTCGAGCGCGTGCGTCCCATCATCGGCGATACCTCCATGCTTGGCTTCAACTTCCTCACCGCCGGCAGCCGGGGCACCTTCGCGAGCGGCATGGCGGCGGTGATCGCGGCGCGGCAGGTGATCGAAAAACTGCGCCAGCGCGTTGCGAGGATTCGCGAAGTGCCGCTGGAAGCGGTGGCGTGGAAAGACGGACAGGCCCAGCCTGTCGAGGGAGCGGGGGTGCAGTTTGCGCCCCTGTCCTTGAGTGAAATCGCCGGCATGGCCGGCAAAACCGGCGGCGCCATCGTCGGACATGCGGAAATCAATGTGCAGGGTCCCGGGCCGGGTTTCGGCACGCATATCGTCGATGTCGAGGTGGACAAGGAGACGGGCGCGACCAAGATCCTGCGCTACACCGTGGTGCAGGACGTGGGCAAGGCGATTCATCCGGCCTATGTCGAAGGCCAGTTGCAGGGCGGCGCGGTGCAAGGAATAGGCTGGGCGCTGAACGAGGAATATGTCTACGGCGACGACGGCGTACTGCAGAATCCCGGGTTTCTCGACTATCGCATCCCGGTGGCATCGGACCTGCCGCGCATAGACACGGTCATCGTCGAAGTGCCCAATCCCAACCATCCCTACGGGGTGCGCGGCTGTGGCGAGGTGCCGATTATTTCGCCCATGCCGGCCATCGCCAACGCCATCGAAAATGCGATCGGACTGCGGCTTTGCCAACAGCCGTTCTCGCCGCCGCGCGTGCTGAAGGCGATCGACGACGCGGCCGCGGCGAAAAAAGGCTGAGGTCGTGGCGAGGATTGCGCTCTCCAGCGCGCTGGCGCCGTACACCGACGGTGTGCTGGAAATGGAGCTCGATGTCGCCAACGTGCGCCAGCTGTTTCAGGTGCTGGGCCTGCGTTTTCCGGAGTTGCGCGAACTTCTGGAAACCGGTATCGCCGTCGCCATCGACAATGAAATCTACCAGGACGCCTTGCTGCAGCCGATAGCGCGCGACAGCGAGGTCATTCTGATCAGCAAAATCGCCGGCGGCTAGCGACCGAACAGGCCTTTGAGGGCTTTCCTCGCCTGATCCTCGACCCGCCTGGCAAATACCGGCGATTTCGGTCACGATTCGTCAAAGCCTTGTAAAACATTGTTAAACGGGCTTTAGTGACTTGCACCCCTGGTGTAGAGTCCCGCGGAAGTCGAGTGATAGCTGCTCAACGCGAAGCCTGCTGCTGAGTAGGAGACAGGTCCGAAACACTGACGACGGAAGAATGAATTGTGGAGCAACGTAAAAGAATTCTCTACATAGAGGATGATACCGACCTGCAGTGGCTGGTAAGCCACGTTCTGGAGTCGGCTGGCTTTGAAGTGCGGGTCTGCAGTTCCGGTGCCGAAGCGCTGCTCGGTATCGGGGAGCTCTCTCCGGACTTGGTTCTTCTGGACGTGATGATGCCGGGTATGGATGGTTTCCGCGTATTGCGGGAACTGCGCGCGCGGCCTGAATGTGCGGCGCTTCCAGTTGTTTTCATCACCGCCCGATCGCCGCATGGCGACGAATACCAGCGCTCGGGTGCGCAGGGACTGATCGTCAAGCCCTTCGAACCCAGTGCGCTGGTGCAGCAGGTGCGCGCCTACCTCGGGGA
>CAKKSJ010000385.1 GCA_919902965.1 Burkholderiales bacterium | reverse complement strand
GATCTGTCTGTAGAGGACTTGCGGACGGGGGTTCAATTCCCCCCGCCTCCACCAAACGACGACGGCCACCCCTTGCGGGTGGCCGTTGGAGTTTTGACGGTGACAGAATTGAAGCCGCGTCCGGCACAGACGGGGGAAACCCAATGAATCAGTCCGCCGTTACCGCGCCGCCAGCACAGAGATATGTCCTGTCTCGCTGGAATTGGCACGCGGCCGGATCATGATTTCCACATCCAGAATAATATGATCGATAGAATGCTTTCCTATCGCTCACGGTGACACGGGATCGAGGATACGACTCGCCTTGAATTTCAGCGCTAATGTATCTACAATGTAGATACATTTCACCGGAGAAGATTATGGAGGCTGTCATACGCAAATGGGGCAACAGCCCCGCCTTACGGTTGCCTGCCAAAGTAATTAAGGAAGCCGCCTTCAGGTTGGAGCAGAAAGTCAATATTACCGCAACGCGTGGTCGGATCGTCATAGAGCCATCAGCCACGGTTGAATACGACCTTGACGAACTAGTTGGTGGTATCACCTCGAAGAACCAGCACGCTGAAGTGAGCTTTGGAGCGCCGGTCGGCAAGGAAGCCCTTTGATGGCAACGCGCTTAACCATCCCTGACGCAGGCGATGTCGTCTGGCTGGAGTTCGACCCACAGGCTGGCCACGAGCAGGCGGGACGCCGCCCTGCGCTGGTCATCAGTCCGGCGAATTACAACGGCAAGACCGGATTAATGGTTTGCTGTCCCATGACAACCAAGATCAAGGGTCATCCCTTCGAGGTTCTGACCGAGGTCGATGGCGTCGCCAGTGCCGTGCTGTCAGATCAGGTCAAGTCACTCGACTGGAAGATACGGCGCGCAAAGAAGAAAAGCACTGTGTCGGCCGATGTCATGGTTCATGTGCGCGCAAAAATTAAGGCGTTACTGATCATTCAGTGATCGGCAATAGCTCAAAAAAATCGACAGAAACCGGCAGCGTTCAGCATCCTTCCGAACGGAGCTTTGTTTCTGTCAGCACTTGGCTCCCGTTACTTAACAAGCCGGACACATCGGCAGGCAAATACCCCATATTGGGGCCGATCGTCCCCAAGTACGGGGAACGACGCCCAGCCGACGAAAATGCGGGATAACTTTGCGGGTAACTCAGAATCTTTGAAAACGTAGATCGGCCATCCATGCGGGTTTCGGCGCCGTATTCGGTAGTCCCCGCCCCAACGACGCCACACCTGGCGGGTGGCCGCCGACGTTTGACGATAACACTGACCTGCTCCGCGTAGCCGTCTGCCGGTGATCACACGCGGTATAATTATCAGCTAGAACACCTGCAGTATTTTAGCCTGGGCGACCGCATGGATCGCCTAGCGCAATCCCGCCTTACCGTCACCACTCCAGGGAGTCAGTCATGGCAAAACCCATCAGCATCCAGTTCACGCGCTTCTCGGCCTTCTATTCGCCGCTCATCGCCACCATCGCCGGCGGCTTCCTGCAGCAGGAAGGCCTGGAGCCGACGCATTCGGTCGCGCCGGTCGGCAAATCCGCGATCGCCGGCTTGCTCGACGGCAGCGTCCACGTAGCGCAGTCGGCGCCTTCGCAGGGATTCACGCCACTGGAGAAAGGCCAGCAGCCGCCGGCGCTGCATTTCGCCCAGGTCAACGAAAAAGACGGCTTCTTCATCACCGCGCGAAAAGCCGATCCCAATTTCACCTGGGACAAACTCAAGTCCGGCAAAGTGCTGGTCGATCATGGCGTCCAGCCCCTCGCGATGTTCAGGTATGCGTGCTTCAAGAACGGGCTGGACTGGAAATCCCTGTCCATCGTCGACGCCGGCATGGACAAGATGGACCAGGCATTTCGCGACGGCAGCGGCGACTACATCCACCAGCAGGGCCCGGCGCCACAGCAACTGGAGCACGATGGCGTCGGCCATGTGGTCGCGTCGCTGGGCGATGCGATCGGCCCGCTCGCTTTTTCCAGCCTGGCAGCGACACGCGAGTGGCTCGCGACCGATGACGCGCAGCGCTTCACGCGCGCCTACCGCAAGGCGCGCGCCTGGCTGATTGCCACGCCGGCCGCAAAAGTCGCCGAGGTCGAGGCATCCTTCTTCCCGAATATCGATCGCGCGGTGCTGACGCAGACCATTGCGACCTACCAGAAGCTGGGCAACTGGACGCCGCACGTGGAAATCACCCGGCCGGCCTTCGAGGTGACGCTGGACGTGTTCGAATACTCGGGCCTGATCAGCAAGCGCCACAAGTACGAAGACGTGATCGCCCAGCCGCCGGCCTGAATCCCGCAGCGCAGGAAGCGGTGCTTCCTGCGCCGGCGCAAGCCGGTTCAGGGCACGTCGACGATATCGCCCTCGGGCCCCTCATGGTGCGGATGGGGCTCATGCGCCGGCTGCAGCGGCGCGCGACCCACAGGCACCGCGCGGGAGAGAAATTCGATCACGGCATTGCCGAAGACGTCATTGCGGTCGCCCGCCACCATGTGTGCGGCGCCGGTGACGTTGACGTATTCGGCGTGCGGACACAGGTGCAAAAATTCCTGCGCGCCTGCTTCGCTCAGCACGTCCGACAAGCCGCCGCGCACCAGCAGCGTCGGCAAAGCCAGGTTTTTCGCGCAGGCTTCCAGGCGCGCGTGACGTTTTTGCAGATCGCGTTTCGCCGGGCGAAAACGCGGGTCCCAGTGCCAGCGGTATTTGCCATCCGCCGCGAGGCGCACGTTCTTCGCCAGGCCATCCAGATTTCTCGGGCGCTTGCGATGCGGCTGGTAATTGCCGATGGCCTCTGCAACCTCCTCCAAAGAACTGAAACCTTCGGGCTTCTGGCTCATGAACGCCTGAATCTTGTCGACCCCCTGGATTTCGATGCGCGGCGCGATATCGACCATCACAAACGCAGTCGCATCGACGTGATCCTCACCAATGGCGACCAGGCTGGTTCCGCCGCCCATCGACGCGCCGACGAGCACCGGACGCCGCCCGCCCAGCGCGGCAACCACGGATTTCAAATCCTCGACCATCACGTCCTGGCCGTAAAGTCCTTCAGGTGCCCAATCCGAATCGCCATGGCCGCGCGCATCGAAGGCGATCGCGTGGTAACCCGCGCCGCCCAGGGTTTCGCCTGCGCCCTTCCAGGCATGGCGGGTCTGTCCGCCGCCGTGTTGCAACAGCACCAGCGGTCCTGCTGGATCACCCCATGAATCGCCCGCAATGCTGAGCCCGCCCGCTCCCTTCCAGAAGTGCATAGGCTCGGGCGTTCCCGGCAGTCTCGCACCAGCACTCATCGCTAGTTCGCGCCGAATGCGCAGGCGCCGGGGCCGCCCGGATTGCCGCAAGACTGGCAGGCTTCGGGCAATTGCGCCTGAGACGATGCGGAAGCGGAGATCGTGGCAAACGCGGACAGCTTCTTGCGCAACTCGCTGCCGCTGCACGCAGGGCACGCGGGCGCAGGGGATGAAGCGCGCACCAGGATTTCAAATTCCTTACCGCAGGAAGTGCATTGATACTCGAATATGGGCATGATTTTCCTCTGATGAAACAGGGTAATGTTTGAATACAGTGTTCCGGAAGGCGCCGCCACCGGGCGCAGCGCAAACTATTTGCCGCGGGAATCCCGCACGACTTTTCTCAACGCGAGCACGCGCTTGAAGCAGTCCGGGCAAACATAGCGGATACCGCTGCCCAGCTGGTTGCGCGACAGCGGGCGCATGGTGGCAGCCTCGATCAGGCGCCGGCACTCCGGGCATACTTTGATTTTCGACGGATCCTTACCCATGGCTGCGCCCGGCTGCGTCTAGCGTTCTTCCCATAATGCGTATCTTATCCCTTTCCTGCGGCGCCCGTATGCTGCACCGGGTGTGCATCAAATGATTCCCGCTGAAACACGCGGCGATTATTGGAATAGGAACGATAGCGGTACTATAGGCGCATAGGCATCACTTCAAAGCCGTCCGGATGCAATTGGAGGAACACCATGCGCACAGATACCCTGGCCAGGCTGCAACTACCGAAGCGCGCGTTTGCCGTCGTGCTCGCCGGCGGCCGCGGCACGCGTCTGAAACAGCTCACCGACCACAGGGCCAAGCCTGCCGTGTATTTCGGCGGCAAGTTCCGCGTCATCGATTTTGCGCTGTCCAACTGCCTCAACTCAGGCATCCGGCAGATCGGCGTGGCGACCCAATACCAGTCGCACAGCCTGCTGCGCCATCTGCAACGGGGCTGGTCATTTCTGAAGACCGAGATGAACGAATTCATCGACCTGCTGCCGGCACAACAGCGCATCGATGACACTGCCTGGTACCGCGGCACGGCAGACGCTGTCTACCAGAACCTGCATATTATCCGTCGCAATAAGCCACAGTTCATCGTGGTGCTGGCGGGCGACCATGTCTACAAAATGGACTATTCGCTGCTGCTTACCGACCATCAGGAGCGTGGCGCCCCCTGCACCGTCGCCTGCATCGAAGTACCCGTCGCCGATGCGACCGGCTTCGGCGTGCTCGCGGCCGACCGCTCGCGCCGCATCACCGACTTTGTCGAAAAACCCGCGAACCCGCCCGCGATGCAAGACAAACCCGACCGCGCGCTCGCCAGCATGGGGGTCTACGTGTTCAACGCCCAGTATCTTTACGACATGCTGGAGCAGGACATGGCCGATCCCAACTCCAGGCACGATTTCGGCGGGGACATCGTTCCGCGCGCGGTGCGCAATGGCGAGGCGGTGGCGCACCCGTTCAGCCAGAGCGGTGTCGCCAGCGTTGCCGGCCAGGAACCCTACTGGCGCGACGTGGGCACGATCGACGCCTATTGGGAAGCCAATATCGACCTGACCGCAGTCGAGCCGCTGCTCAACATGTACGACAGCGGCTGGCCTATCCTGACCTATCAGGAGCAATTGGCTCCGGCAAAATTCATTTTCAATGAGGAAGGCCGCCGCGGCATGGCGCTCAATTCCCTGGTATCCGGCGGCTGCATTATCTCCGGCGCCGCGATTGAGAACTCGCTGCTGTTCTCCAAGTGCCGCGTCAACTCCTACTGCAAACTGGAGGGAGCCGTGCTTTTGCCCGAAGTCAGCGTCGGCCGGCACTCCCGCCTCACCCGCGTGGTGATCGACCACGGCTGCCAGATTCCAGAGGGCATGGTAATCGGCGAGGATCCGATCGACGACGCCAGGCGCTTCGAGCGCACCGAAAAAGGCATTACCCTGGTTACGCGGGATATGCTCGCCGCTCTGGCCTGAGTTAAAGCATCCGCCCGCGATCGCGCCTGGCGCCGCCCAGCTGCGCTATGATGGCCGCCGTATCCGCAGACGTTTTTCTGTCCTCTGTGGCACTCAAGGAGCCTGCCCATGCCGCATGAACTGATCGAAACCGTAAGTGATCGTGTCGCCACGCTGACGCTCAACCGCCCCGACCGGCTCAATGCGCTTTCGACGCCGATGCTGGACGGCCTGCTCGAAGCCCTGCCGCGGCTCGCGGCCGATGCGAATATCGCGGTGGTGGTCTTGACCGGCGCCGGCCGCGGCTTCTGCGCCGGCGGCGATGTCAAGAGCATGGCCGAAGGCTCCAGCCAATTGGGCGCGCAAGATGCCGTAGAGCGCCTGCGCGGCCGCATGGAAGTCTCGCGCCTGCTGCACGAGATAGCGAAGCCGACCATTGCCATGGTGAACGGGCCCGCGGCCGGCGCCGGATTCGCGATGGCACTCGCCTGCGATCTGCGCATCGCATCGGAATCGGCACGCTTTATCACCGCCTTTGCCAAGGTCGGATTCTCCGGCGATTTCGGCGGCAGCTACTTTTTGTCCAAGCTGGTCGGCACAGGCAAAGCGCGCGAACTGTACTATACCGGCGAACCCCTGGACGCCGCGCAGGCGCTGGCGCTCGGTATCGTGAACGACGTGGTGCCCGCATTCGAGTTACTTGAAGCGACCACGGCGTTGGCGCAGCGCCTGGCCCATGGACCGGGCCTCGCGCTCGGGCTGATGAAAAAGAATTTCAATGCAGCCGAATCCGGCACGCTCGCGGAATTGCTCGATCTCGAGGCCTTGCACCAGGTCAGCGCCGCCAGGACCGAGGATCATCAGGAAGCCACGCGCGCCTTTGTAGAGAAACGCCCGCCGGTGTTCAAAGGGCGCTGACCGGGTGATCTAGTCTTTGTTCGCAGCGCGCGCTATGACGCGGCGCGCCTCGAGCGCGGCGATTTCCGCCGCGTCATAGCCCGCCTCGCGCAGGATGTCCTCGGTGTGCTGCCCGAGCAGCGGCGCCGGCAATCGCACCGTCGCCGGGCTCGCCGCAAAAAGGGTGGAAGGATTGATATAGCGGATACTGCCCTCGCTCGGGTGCTCCGCCTGTTGAATCAGGCCAACCGCCTTGATCTGCGGATGTTCCGGCAAGGCATCGAGCGTATAGATCGGCGTCGCAGGAATATCCAGCGACGTGCAAATCGCCATCAGTTCGGCGGTGCTGCGCTGGCGCGTCATCTGCACCATGTCCCGGTACATCTCGACCAATTGGGCATTGCGCGTAGGCCTGTCGGCGCCGCCGTATTTTTGCGCCAGATCGGTGCGGCCCACGCCATTGAAGAACGCCTTCAGCTGATCAGCCGTGTAAGGCAGGATCGCGATATAGCCATCCTTGGTTGGAGCCGGCCTGCGCCCGCCCGCGAGCAGGCGTGCATAGCCGGCTTTGCCCGGCGCCGGATCGAAGCTGAGTCCGCCCAGATGCTCGGACAGCAGAAACGCCACCATGGTTTCGAACATCGGCACTTCGACATACTGGCCGCGGCCGCTGCGTTCGCGAAAAAACAGCGCGGCCAGCACCGCATTGACCAGCGCCATGCCGGTCGTCTTGTCCGCGATCAGCGTCGGCACATAATCCGGCTGTTCGCGACCCAGGCTGTTCACGCTGGCCAGCCCGCAGGCCGCCTGAATAATATCGTCGAAGGCCGGCTTGTCCCGATCCGGGCCGTCCTGACCGAAACCGGTCGCGGCGCAATAGACGATTTCCGGCCTGAGTTCGGCCACCGCGTCATAGCCGAATCCGAGTTTTTCGATCGCCGCCACGCGCATGTTGTGCACCAGCACATCCGCGCCGGGTAGCAGGCGCCGCAACACCGCTTTGCCCTCGGGAGACTTGAGGTCGACGGCGATCGAGCGCTTGTTGCGATTGATCGCCAGAAAAATGGAACTCATGCCCTGGTGCAGCGAAACGCCGCTGTCGCGCGCCAGGTCGCCTTCCAGATTCTCGACTTTGACAACGTCGGCGCCGTAGTCGCCGAGTATCTGCGTCGCCAGCGGGCCCAGCACCACCGAGGTCAAGTCCAGAATGCGCACGCCGGCGAGCGGCCCCGGCGCCGTGCCGGATGCACCCGAGGCAGATTCCTTTCCGTTCAAAGCCGGCTCAAGCTGGGCCAGAGTGCATCGGCGCCCTGCGCGGCGACCATGCGGCCGAGCTGACTCTGCCACAGCGTCTCGTTGCCGAATTCATCGCGCCAGGACCACAGCCGGCGCGTGAGGTACTGCAGATTGTGCTCGCGCGTGTAGCCCATTGCGCCGTGCACCTGGTGCGCAATTTCGGCGCCCTTGCCTGCGGCTTCGCCCGCGCGCGACTTGGCCACGGCGACCGCAAACTCGTCGGCCGCAAGAGCGGACGCTTCCACTGCTGCGTCTGCAGCGGCGCTGGCCGCCGCCACCTGGCCGGCCAATTGCGCGAGCATATGCTGTATCGCCTGAAACTTCGCAATCGGGCGCCCGAACTGGATGCGTTCGTTCGCATAGAGCAAGGACAGCTCCAGCGTTCGCTCCAGCGCGCCGGCCATTTGCACGCTGCGGCAGAGCGCACCCTCGGCCAGCAGGCGCGCAAGCCCATCGCTCAAAGCGGCGAACGCGATCAGCGGCGCGTGATCGAACCTGAGCAGCGCGCGCGGTTCGCCGGCGAGATTCTGCTCCACGCTGCGCGCGGCGCCGGCTGTGGCGACCAGTCCGACGATGCCTTTGCCGTCGAGCTCGCCCAGCACCACCGCTTGCGCGCACAGATTGCCCCAGGGCACGCGATGCACAGCGCCCACCACCGTCGCCCCGGAAACGCCATGCACAAATTCAAGCCGGTCGCTGCGATTGACCGGCGCCACGCTCAGCGCACCCTGCGGAACCGCCAGGCCGGCAGCCGCAAGCAAGCGGCCTGCGAGCATGGTCTCGGCGAGCGGCACAGGCGCTGCGTGGTAGGCGCTGCGGCGCAGGGCCAGCATCGCGTCCTCGAAGGCGAGGCCGGAACCGCCCGCCTGTTCCGGCAATGCAGCCCGGTCCAGGCCGACGGCTTCCAGCGCCCGCCACAAGCCGGCGGGCCACTCGCCCGCTTCAGCGGACTCGCGTACCGGTCTGGTGCACTGCTCGGCGCAGATCCGGTCGACGGTGTTCAGAAGATCGTTGCGCATTTCACTCATCGCAGCCCCAGTCCGCGCGCAATCATGCCGCGCAGGATTTCGCGCGTGCCGCCGCGCAGGGTGAATCCCGGCGCGCGCAGGATGCTCATGCCCAGCAGTTCCGCATAGCTGGCGCCTGCGCCCAGCGCCGGCTCGGTGGGAATCAGTTGTCGGAATATTTCCGGAATTTCGCGCTCGAATGCCGTGCCGACGTCCTTCACCAGCGCGGCTTCTACCGTCGGCTGCTCACCGCGCTCGAGCATGCCTGCGACCGAAGTGGACATGCGCCTCAGTGTCGCCAGATGCGCGACAAAGCGGCCGATCTCGCTGGCCGAGCGCGCGTCGGGTTCTGCGCCTATGGCGCGGATGGATTCAAGCAGCAATTGGAAGCTGCTCAAGAATCGATCCGGACCCGAACGCTCGTATGCGAGTTCGCTGGTGACCAGCCGCCAACCCATGCCCGGTTCGCCCATGACCATGTCATCTGCGACAAAGAACGCGTCGAACACCACTTCGTTGAAATCGTGGCCGCCATAGAGATTGTAGATCGGCCGCACGCTCACGCCCGGGTGAGAAAGATCGACGATGAACTGGGTCATGCCGGCATGGCGGTCTTCCTCCTTCGGCGCGGAGCGGGCAAGCGCGATCAGATAGTGCGCCTGGTGCGCGCCGCTGGTCCAGACCTTGGTTCCGCTGATTTTCCAGCCGCCCGCGACTTTGGCGGCGCGCGTGCGCACAGCGGCCAGGTCGGAGCCCGAGTCGGGCTCGCTCATGCCTATGCTGAAATAACAGATCCCCGCGGCGATCTTCGGCAGGATGACTTCTTTTGCGCGCGCGCTGCCATGGCGCAGAATCTGCTGCCCGCTTTGCCGGTCGGCAATCCAGTGCGCACCTACCGGCGCGCCGCCGGCGAGCATTTCTTCGCTCACGACATAGCGCTCCAGCGCCGAGCGTTCGTGGCCGCCGTATTGCCTGGGCCAGCGCATGCCGATATAGCCGCGCTCGCCGCATTTGCGGCTGAAATCCGGGTCAAAGCTGGACCAGGAATTGCGGCTCGGCGTGAACGCCCCTCTGGCCACTTCATCCGCGATGAAGGCGCGCACCTCGCTGCGCAGCGCCTCCGTCCCCGCCGGCATTGCAACCGGATCGAACCTGAATTGGTGCATGTCTACTCCCGCATAATTCCGCGACCGCCGCTACTGCGCCGGTCCAAACCTGACGCGGCCAATATATCCGAGACATCGCAGCGGCGCAAAAGGTAAAATCCGTTCGACTGATGAAGCGCGACCCCGGCAACCCGGCCGCCGCAGCATAGTTCGCGCAAGCAAGCCCTAGCCATAAAGGACATTGAGCATGAGCCACAGTCACCCGGTGCTATACGAGCAGGACGGCGCTATCGTCGTTCTGACCTTGAACGAACCGACGACGCGAAACGCGATATCGCCGGCGATCGTGAAGGCACTGGTTGAATGCACCGAGCGCATCAATGCCGACCTGAGTGTCGGTTGTGTGATTCTAACCGGAGCGGGCAAGGGCTTCTCTTCCGGCGGCAATGTGAAGCACATGAAAGGCCGCTCCGACCTGTTCGGCGGAACCCCGGTGGATATCCGCCGCGGCTATCAGCAGGGCATCCAGCGCATACCGCTGGCGATGTACGGCCTGGAAGCACCTTCGATCGCTGCGGTCAACGGCGCCGCGGTTGGCGCCGGCTGCGACCTCGCCTGCATGTGCGACATACGCATTGCCGGGCGCAGCGCCAGTTTCGCCGAGAGCTTCCTGCGCGTCGGCCTGGTGTCCGGGGACGGCGGCGCATGGTTCCTGCCGCGCGCGGTCGGCATGTCCAAAGCCTGCGAGATGACCTTTACCGGCGATTTCGTCGAAGCAAAGGAAGCGCGACGCATCGGCCTGGTGTCGAAAATCGTGGCCGACGATCAACTGATGGAGGAGGCCCTGCTCCTGGCGCGGCGCATCGCCGCACAGCCGGTGCATTCGCTGCGTCTGACCAAGCGCCTGCTGCGCGATTCGCAGCAGGCCAGTCTGGCGACTGCGCTCGAAATGGCGTCTGCCATGCAGGCGCTGGCGCAGCATACCGAGGACCAGCACGAAGCAGTCCTGGCATTCTCCGAGAAGCGCGCGCCGAAATTCAAGGGGCGCTGATCACCCGCTGCGCTCCTCAGCCGGCGGCTTTCTGGTACAGGCAGTAGAGCAGCGCGCGGCCGCGCTGGTCCAGCCCTTGCGCCTCGTCCTCCGACAGAAAATGCAATTTGAATGCGCGCATCGCCGCGGCGAGGTCTTCCGTGTCGTAACCCAGGGCGCGCAGTCCCAGCGCCGCGTCGAAGGGGAAGGGCGGCTGGGGATAGGGCGGATCGCACCACAGTCCAAAACCGTGATCCGCGAGAGTCTTCCAGGGAAAGTAGCGGCTCGGATCCACTTTTCGTCCAGGAGCGACATCGGCGTGGCCGACGAAGTTTGCGGCGGCGATGGCGTAACGCGCCTTAATGTCGGCCAATAGCCGCAGCAGTGCGGCGATCTGGGCATCGGGGAACGTTTCACGTCCGTTATTGTCCAGTTCTATGCCGAGCGATGCCGAATTGATGTCGGTATGCGCGCCCCATTTCGATTCCCCGGCGTGCCAGGCGCGGGCGCGTTCATCGACCAGCTGGATGATCCTGCCGTCGCGGCCGACCAGATAATGGGCGCTCACCGAACGCAGGGGATTCAGGAGAGTACGCAATGCCTGGTCCACGCTGTCGTTGCTGGTGTGATGAAGAATGACGAAACCGGGTTTGCGTTCGCTGAAATTCGGCGAAGCCTGCCATTCGGTCGGAATACCCGCGCGCTGCGGCAGCGGCGCACAGGCCGCAAGCGCGACCAACAGCGACAACGTGCGAACGAATTTCATGCGATAGGGCGCAGCCATGCATAAATTGTACCGCCATGCCGGCATACAATAGCGAATACCGTTGAAAGGGCGAACCATGGCCGGACCGAAGGAAATCAACGCTGGCCTGATAGCGAGCCTGCCGGACACGGGTCCGGTGGTCATGGTCAACCTGCTGCGCCTGCGCGACCGCGCCGCCTACAAGCGTTACAGCGAATTGACCATGCCGCTGATCAAGGCGCGCGGCGGCACTGTGCTATGGGCGGGAGACGGCGAAGCCGTGGCGTTCGGCGACGCGCAGGCGGACCGCTGGGACTACGTGGTGCTGGTGCGTTACCCGAGCCGCGCGGCGTTTCTCGACATGATGGGCTCGCCCGAATACGCCGCGGCCAACGCGCATCGCGAGCAAGGGGTATCGAAGCATGTCATCCTGGCCAGCACCGAGACTTATTCGAAACTGAAACAGACCTGAGGGGAGAGGCGACGGGCCGATCGTCGCGCAGTGGAGAAATCAGCGCGCCTGCTCGACCCGCGCGAGTATCCGTTCGTAGCGCTGCCGGTCGAGCGCATCGGCCACGCCCGCCTGCGCGCACCACTCGAGCAGCCGCTCGCCCGCAGTCGCGCCGCCAACGCTAGCCGCGCTGCTGAAGCGCTCCTTCAATTTCCTGACCTGCAGGGCAAGCCGCTGCTGCTGAAATTCGGGCGGGCTGTCCAGACTCAGCAGCAATTCCAGTTCGAGCAGGCCTTCGCGCCGCGCCTGCGCACCCTGCTCCATACGCGCCAGATATTTCGCTCCTGCGCCGGCCTCGGACAAAGCGCCAAGCCCTGCGTCGCGGCGCGCCAGCATCTTTTTCTCCCACGCGGCCGGCAGCGCAGGCAGTGCTGCCCATCGCTCAGCTGCGCTCGCCTGCACCTCGAGCGGATGCTCCCCGCTTGCGGCAGGCGCAGCAGCGGAGCGCAGCAAAGCGTCCAGTTCCTCGCACAGGCGCTCTTTCGCCGCCAGCGTCTGCCACACCGCCGCTGCGCGGGTACGCACACGCGCCGACAGCAGCGAATCCACCGACTCTTTGCCTTTGCGAAAGCGCGATTCGAGTTCGTGCAGATCCGGGCCGGGCGCGCCGGCTTTCTGTTTCCATTGCTCCTGCAGATCGCGCAGCGCAGCGCGCAGTTCCTGATCTTCCTGGTCCGCCGACTTTGCCAGTTGCTCTATTTGCACGCACAAGTCCTTCAGCCCCTGACGATGCGCGTTCTTGCGTCCGTCCTCCTCCCTGCGCTTGTTCTGGCGCGCATCGAACACCGCGTCGCAGGCCGCGCGAAACTGCTTCCACAGCGCGCGCTCATCGCGTTGCGCCAGCGACAACTCCTTGGCCTGCGCCTGCCATCTGGCCTGAATCGCCTTGATCTGCGAGGGTACCTCACGCTCCATTACTTTGGGCACCAGCGCAGCGGCTTCGTCGATCAGGGCCTGGCGCCCTGCCTTGGCGCGATCACGCACCGCGGACAAGGCCTCGCGCAACGGCGCAAGCGCCGTCTTGAAACGCTGATCGAGCTTCTTCCATGCGCCCGGATCGACGCTGCCCAGATCGCCTTCACGCCAGCCGCGCTCGGTTTCGCGCATCCAGCGTTCGATCGCGCGCCAATCGAGCGGCTCCGTCAGCAGCGCCGGCACTTGCTCAGCTGCTGCTGCGATGTACTCTTCGCGCTGCCTGCGCGCTGCCTTTCTTTGCGCTGCGAGTTCCGAAAAATATCTGGCCGCCGGCGCGTAGGCCTTTTCGCAGGCGCCATCGAAGCGCTCCCACAGCGCCTTGGGCACACCCGCATGCTGTTGATCCAGCGCCTTCCATTCGCTGCGCAGCTTCTGCACTTCAAGCGCGAGTTTCGCCGCATCCAAGGTCTGCGCCGCGGCGGCTTCGGCGCGTTCGCACAACTGGACGCGTGCGTTCTGCTGGCCGAACGATTCCCAGCGCTCAAGATCCACCAGTTGCTGCACCAGTCGACTCAGACGCTGCGTGGTCGGTTTCGGCAATGCGCCAGCCCCGCTCTTCAGCGCCCTGATCTCGTCGGCAGCCGCGCGCGCGGCCTGCACCTGGCCCGCGGCCAGCGCCTGCTCCGCGATGTGCAGCAAGGCATGCACCTGCTGCCGTGCCGCATTGGCTTCCTGTAGTGTGGCCTGGATCTGTGTCAGACGGCGCTGTTCCACGGTCGTCATTGCGGCTTCGAAGCGCCGCGTCAGTTCCGCTGTGCGTATCGTGCGTGCCAGTGCCTGCCAGCGCGCCGGCAGCTCCGCGTGGTCTATCGACGTCCCCGCAGCGAGCTGCTCGGCTTCGAGCGTCAGTGCGAGCGCAGCGGCGAGCCCCTCGATTTCCCCTTCCCACCGCGCGATCGTGCTCTGCGCCTGCTCGAGCCGCTGCAGCGCCGCCTCATCGCTGCGCCCGCCTGCTTCATCGCGCAGGAGTGAAAGCCGGGAACGCATCGCGCTCAGTGCATCCGGCGTGTCGGGCATTTCCTTTTCCAGCGCCTTCAGGTATTCGTTCAGCTCACGCTCGAACTGCGCGCGCGCGCGCTGTTCAGCCTGTTCGCGCTCGAAGCGGGCCTGAATCGCCTGGCGCGCATGCTCGCAGCGCGCCATACGCGCGCTTTCCCCGTCGGGGTCCAGCGCCTGCCAGCGGCGGTTGAGTTCGATCACCGCGGTGAGTATCGGTCCGGGCTCGGTCGCCAGTGATTCGAGCTGAGAAATGATGGATTCGGCTTCAGCTTCCTGTTCCTGGCGATGTTTGATCGCATCCATGCGCTGTCGCGCCAGGCGCGCAACACCATGGTCCTTGCTCTTCGCCGCGTCCGCGAGCCGGCGCAGTCCGTCGAGCGCCTGCACGCGCTGCGCCGCCGCCATGCGCGTCTCCGCATGCTCGGCGAGCAGCGCAAGCTCGACCAGGGCGGCTTCATCGCGCATGGCTGCGATCGCCGCGTGGCGCCGTTCGGGGTCTTGCGAGCGGCGCGCCACTTCGATCCGCATCGCGTCCGTGCACTTGTCCGCGGCGAGCAGTGCCTGCGCGAGCGCGCTGTCCTGCGCCTGCGCCAGCGCCTCGCCCAGGGCGGAGGCCAGCGCTAGCCGTACGTCGGCATCGGCCTCCGCTTCCCAGGCAGGTGCGAGCACGGCCAAGGCCTTGCAGCGCCGCGCTGCGGCGATGCGCACCTGCGGCGCAGGGTCGGAGGCAATCAGTTGCGCAAGCTCGTCCGAATCCTGCGGCAGCGCATCGACGCCGACAAGCCGCTGTGCCGGATCGGCGTTCTTGTGCAAGCTGGTGCGTGAAAACGGATTGGCGATCATGGATTGCGAGTGCCTGGGCGCAGCGGCTGCGATGAGGGTTGCAAAAGCGGGCTAAGCTGACATTTCAAAATTCATGCAACGTGATGGTAACCAAAAACCGCGTCGGCCGTCGACAATTCTCGACAGGGTATCGGGATGCCGGCGGTCCGGTTCTGCGCAGGGGAGGACGCCGCGTTCGACCTTCCGCATGGCGCCGATCAAATCAATTGAGGCGCAATAGCGCCGACGCTGCTCGCCGTCGCCGCGCCGCCGATGGCGGAAACGGCGAGGCACAGCGCGAGGAAAACAGCAAATCCGACGCTGTCGCGCTTGCGCGTCGACGCGCTCACTTTTTCGGCTTGAGAAAGGTGACGACATTCGACCCGGGCGCATTCTTGGTCGAGCAGCTGCCCTCGCCCACGCCGGCCTCACGCTCCGCCTCGTGCAGCAGATTGATGACATCGACATAATGCTTTTGCTTGACCATCATCAGCGCGGTGAGTCCACCCTCGTTGCGCGCGAGCACGTCGGCACCCGCGTCCAGCAGGGTCTGCACAACCGCGGTCTCGCCGTAGCCCGCGGCCAGCATCAGCGGCCGCACGCCGTAGCCGATGGGCGCTTCCACATTCGCGCCTGCATCGATCAGGACTTGCGCCACCTCGGCAAAGCCGCGATCGAGATCGGCGTTGTAGACAGCTTTCATCAGGGGGCCCCAGCCGCGCTCGTCCGTGGCATTCACGTCCGCGCCGGCGGCAATCAGGGCATTCACCAGGTCGAGATTGCCGGCATGCGCAGCCAGCATCAGCGCCGTGGCGCCATCAGCGTTGCGCTGGCTGCAATCGGCGCCGGCCGCCAGCAGATCGCGCGTGCGACCAAGATCACCTGCGGCGAGAGCATCAAACAAGGATTCGGGCATGCAAATCTCCATCTGGAAAAATCAACAGGAAATACCAGCTGCTGTAACAGCCGCAATGATACCGGTAGCCGCGCCTATTTTGCGTCCAGTTCCGGATAACGCCGGAATATCCCGTCGTTATTGAACGCCAGCCGCCGCCCCGAGGCGACATAGCGCTTGATGCGCGGGCGGGCAAACACCGCGTCGTGCAGCGCGCGCAGCCGCGGGCAGGGGCGCAGCGCTTTCCTGCTCGCCAGCGGAAACGCATAGCGCAGCCCAGCGAGCACCTGGGCCATGGACAGATCGACGTAGCTCAGGCGCTTGCCGACCAGCCATTTGCCGCTGTCCGCGTTGCGCTCGATCACGCGCTCGAAATAGCCGAGGAACTTGGGCAGGCGATAGTCGAGAAAATCGCGGCTGCGGCGTTTGGCTTCCGCTTTCTGCTCTTCGTAGTAGAGCCCGCCGCCGATAGGGTGATGGGTATCGTGAATCTCGTTCACGAAATCGCCCAGGGTGAGTTGCAATTGATGCGTCCACAGGCGGCCGCCGGCATCGCGCGGCGCCAGCGCCAGCCGCGCGCCGAGAAATAGCAGGACGTTCGCGGTTTGCGCGACGAGCCTGCGGCCTGCTTTCAGAAAAGGCGGCGCGAACGGCGGATGCGCAAGCATAGGGTCATCGAGGAATTTCATCATCGCCGTCACACCGCCGCCCTGCTCCTCCGGCAACAGCGCGATGTCGATGTATTCCGCCCCCGCTTCCTCGAGGGCCAGACGCACGAATTCGCCGCGGCCCTGTATGCCGGGCCAGTAATAGAGTTCATAGATCATGCCTGCACCTCGGAGCTGAATTGCCGTGTGCATTCCATTGTAATATCTGCGCGCGTTTCGCACCACGCCAGACGTCCGGCACAGATGTCCGCACAGATGTCTGCGCAGATTCCTGTCAGTGCGGCTCCGGCGGAAGGACGCAGACCAGGTTGCGGTCGCCGTAGACGTTGTCGGCACGCCCCACCGGCGGCCAGTACTTGTGCGCGCGCAATTCCGCCAGCGGATAGGCCGCCAGCTCGCGCCCATAACGATGCGGCCATTCATCCGCGCACACCATCGCCGCGGTGTGCGGCGCGTTTTTGAGCGGATTGTCTTCGTGGTCCAATCCGCCTTCTGCCACCGCGCGAATTTCTTCGCGTATGGCTATCATGGCGTCGATGAAGCGGTCCAGCTCCGCCTTCGATTCGCTTTCGGTGGGTTCGACCATCAGCGTGCCCGCAACCGGAAACGACAGCGTGGGCGCGTGAAAGCCGTAGTCGATCAGCCGCTTGGCTACATCCTCTGCGCTGATGCCGCTCGCCTCCCGCAGCGGCCGCAGGTCGAGCACGCACTCGTGCGCGACCAGACCGGCCTGCCCGCTGTAGAGCACGGGATAATGCGGCGCCAGGCGCCTGGCCACATAGTTCGCGTTCAGGATGGCCGCTGCGCTCGCCGCGGCCATGCCCTCGCGCCCGAGCAGGGCGATATACATCCACGCGATCGGCAGCACCCCGGCGCTGCCGAAGGGGGCGG
>CAKKSJ010000384.1 GCA_919902965.1 Burkholderiales bacterium | reverse complement strand
TGCTGCGCGCCGCCGCCAGCACCTTGGCGTTGATCTCGACCACCGTGGTGCGCGTTCCCGGCATGCGCTGGTGGATGTAGCGCGCCATCGAGCCGCCGCCGAGGCCGATCATGAGCACCTCCCGCGGCAGCGGCTGGAACAGCAGGAAGGCCATCATCGCGCGCGTGTAGTCCAGCGCCAGTTCGTCCGGGCGCGACAGCCGGATCGAGCTCTGGATCGCGTCCCCGCCCAGGTGCAGGGAGCGCACGCCGCCTTCCTCGCTTACCTCGACGCTGGCCAAGCCGCTTTTAGCTCTTGTCATTTATCCGGCTGATGCGCAAACTGGCGCACTATTCAAATTGAAGCGGCTGATTATCATGCATTGCGCAAAAAAGTGTGGCCTGTTTCTTCTGCTTGCGTTCCTGATCGCGGCTACCGGCACAGCCGTCGGCCTGGTGTACGTCGCGGACTGGCTCAGCGTCGCCGACCAGCCACGCAAAGCCGATGCCATCGTGGTGCTGGGCGGCGGCTATGCGCGCCCCTTCCAGGCGGCGGATCTCTACCGCCAGGGACTGGCGCGCAAAATCTACATCAGCGCGCCGGTACGCGAAGATCAGCTCCGCCTGCTAGACGAGGCGGGCATCCCGTTTCCGCTCGAGGAGGACGTGATGCGCCAGGTGCTGGTGAAGAAGGGCGTTCCTGCGAGCGCGATCGAACGCCTCGGCAAAGACCTGATCAGCACCGCGGATGAAGCGCGGGCCGCGCGCAGCGTATTCGCCAAACGCGCGCCCAGGCTGCTGGTGGTGACTTCCCCTTATCATCTGCGCCGCGCGAGGATGATTTTTTCCGACGCCCTGCCCGCGGCCGACATCCGCATGATTGCGAGCAGTTACGATCCGTTCCCGTCGTCCTGGTGGAAAGACCAGAGCGCCGCGCGCAATGTGCTGCTCGAACTCGCGAAAATCATCTTCTACCAGCTCGGCGGCCGTTACTGACGCGGCTTATCGGGCGGCCAGCGCGCGTTCGACGAACTCGAGCCGGTCCTGGCCCCAGAAAATCTCGCCGTCGATGACATAGCTGGGCGCACCGAACACATTGCGCGCGATGGCTTCCTGCGTGTTGGCCTCGTATTCGGCTTTCACTGCGTCTGTTTGCGCCGCAGCCGCCAGCGCGGCGGCGTCCATGCCCTGCTCTTTGCAAAGCGCAGCCAGCGTACCGGCATCGGCGATATTGCGCTCCTCCGCCCAGCAGGCGCGCTGCACGGCGCCCGCCAGCCGCATCGCGGCCTCGCTGCCGCCGGCCCGGCCCGCGGCGATAATTATTTGCGCCGCCAGATCCGCCGGTGCGGGAAAAAACTTCGGCTGCAAGTTGAGCGGCAGCTTGAGGTAGTCGCTAAAGCGCTTGAGTTCCACCAAGCGATAGGCCTGGCGCTGCGGGGCGCGCTTGGGCAGCGGCAGGCCGCCCGAGACCGGAAACACCTTGCCGAAATCGGTCGGCTTCACATTGACTACGGCGCCATGGCGTTTCGCCATTTCGGCAAAGCGCGCGTGGCCCAGGTAGGTCCAGGGTGAAATCGGCGAGAAATAATAATCCACGGTCTTGCCCATAGCGTCTCCTCCGTCTGAAATTGCGTCATCTTAAAATGGGCTTGGCCCCGCGATGGCGATCTCCGCAGGCCCGACTTGATGCATACTATTACCTGAACAGCTTCAGGAGCGCATCGTGAAACCATCCATACTGCAAACCACCATCGTCGGCAGCCTGCCCAAACCCGCCTGGCTGGCCGAGCCGAACAAGCTCTGGGCGCCCTGGCTGCTCGAGGGCGAGGCGCTCACCGAGGGCATGCAGGATGCGGTGCGCCTGGTGCTGCGCGACCAGGAGTCGGCCGGCATCGACATCGTCGGCGACGGCGAGCAGACACGCCGGCATTTCGTCACCACTTTGATCGAGAATCTGGACGGGGTCGATTTCGCGAACAAGAAGACGGTGCGCATCCGCAACCGCTACGACGCCGATGTGCCCATGGTGGTCGGCCCGGTAGCGCGCACACGCCCGGTTTTTGCCGAGCACGCCAAATTCCTGCGCGCCGCGACCGACAGGCCGGTGAAATTCACCCTGCCCGGCCCGATGACCATGGTGGACACCCTTTACGACGGCTATTACAAAAGCCGCGAGAAGCTCGCGCGCGAGTTCGCCAAGGTGCTGAACGCCGAGGCGCGCGAACTCGAGGCCCTGGGCATAGACGTGATCCAGTTCGACGAGCCGGCATTCAACGTGTTCATGGACGAGGTGCGCGACTGGGGCATAGAAACGCTGGAGGCCGCCGCCGCCGGGCTCAAATGCAAGACCGCGGTGCACATCTGCTATGGCTATGGCATCAAGGCCAACAACGACTGGAAAAAGACCCTGGGCTCGGAATGGCGCCAGTATGAATCCACCTTTCCGCTGCTGGCCAAATCGAAAATCCAGCAGGTATCGCTGGAATGCGCCAACTCCCGGGTGCCGCTGGAACTGATCGAACTGCTCCGAGGCAAAGACATCCTGGTCGGCGCCATCGATGTCGCCAGCGATGAAATCGAGACGCCGAAAAAAGTTGCGCAGACCCTGCGCGCGGCGCTGAAGTACGTCGCGCCCGAAAAGCTCTATCCCTGCACCAATTGCGGCATGGTGCCCTTGTCGCGCGAAGTCGCGCGCGGCAAACTCAGGGCCCTGGGCGCAGGCGCGGCCCTGGTGCGCAAGGAAATCGCCGGCGCCTGAGCTAGCGCTCCCTCCCGGCGCCGGACCTGAGGCCGCTCCAGGCTGCTGCGGGAACGCGGCTTACATCTTGAAACAATTGCTTACCACTGCGGGTGCACGAACTCGTTAATCTGGGTTCGTGTGCAACGACAGGAGTGGTAAAGCATGAAAACATTGCCCAAAGCATTGGGGACTTTGGTCCTGATTCTGTGCGGCACGCTGGTGAGCACTGCCGCCATAGCGGATTACCGCGGTCATGGCCGTGGTCATGGTCACGGCGGGGGCGTGCGCTTTGGCATTTCCCTGGGCGTTCCGCTTTTCGGCCCGCGCTATTACCCGGCGCCCTACTACCCTTATCCCGCGACGGTGTACGCCTATCCGCCGGTGGTGCTGACGCCCGCCGCACCGCCGGTCTACATCGAGCAGGCAGCGCCGGCCCCGTCACAGGCGCAGGCCAGCTGGTACTACTGCGCGGCCTCGAACGCCTATTACCCTTACGTAGCGGAATGTCCCGCCGGCTGGCAAGCCGTGCCGGCGCAACCCGCATCGCACTAAACAAAGGAGCCCGTTCTCATGTCCAGCTTATTGCGACTTTCACCGCTGCTGGCGCTGCTCGGCGCCGCCGCGTGCACGACCATCCCGACCGGGCCCAGCGTCATGGCGCTGCCGGGGAGCGGCAGGAATTTCGATCAGTTCCGCGCCAACGACGCCGACTGCAGGCAATTCGCGCTGGTCCAGTCGGGCGGCGCCACTGCCAATGAAACGGCCCTGGACAGCGGCGTGAAAAGCGCCGCCGCAGGCGCCGTGATCGGCGCCCTCGCCGGCGCGGCCATGGGCGGACATCAGGGCGCAGGCGTGGGAGCGGGAGTGGGTCTATTGGCCGGCAGCGCCGCCGGCGCAGGTGCGAGCCAGGCCTCGGGCTATGGTTCGCAAAGCCGCTACGACAACGCCTACATTCAATGCATGTATGCCAAGGGTGATCGCGTTCCGGTAGCGGGCCAGATGACATCAAACCCGGGGCAGCCGGCCTATACGCCGCCGGCTGCAAGCAGGTACGCGCCTCCGCCCCCGCCGCGCGGCTACCCGCCGCCCCCGCCTCCGGGCGTGGCGCGCTGATCATCACACAGCGATGCCGCGCGGCCGGTGCTGCAAGTGGCGCAGCAATATTGGTACTACTGCGCGAATCCGTCAGGTTACTACCCCAGCGTTCCCGCCTGCGCAGTCGCATGGCAGCGCGTCGCGGCAAATGCGCCACCCGGATTCGTGCGCCAGCTTCACTGAGGTAGAAAATTTGAATCACCCAGCCATTTTTTTTCGTCAACTATGGAGGTATGCATGAACAAGCTGTTCAGTTCCACCTTGGTTTCCGTTTGCCTCGCTGCGTTTGCCGCTACAGCGGCAGTGGCCCAAACCACGCCGAACGCAGATTCCCGGCCGGCATCGCGTCTGGAAAACCGATTTGCCGAACGTCCTTTCTCCCGGCCCACCGAACGCGTCGAAGCGCGCCTGGCCTATACAAAAACCGCGCTGAAAATTTCAGCGGCGCAACAATCGCAGTGGGAGGCCTACGCCAGTTTCGTGCGCAAGAATGCGCAGGAGCGGGAGCAAAGGTTCAAAGCGAGGCAGGACGGCGCGCGCGCGCGCACGCAGGGCCAAAGGCCCAATATGATCGAGCGCCTCGAAAATGCGCAGTCCCGGCAAGCCGAGGCAGTGACGAAAATCAACCAGTACCTGGTTGTGGTAAAGCCCCTTTACGCGGCGCTGTCACCCGAGCAGCAGAAAGTCGCCGACGAAGTGCTGAAGCCACGTTCCGGTCGGAAGCATGGCCGGGAGATGGGCGGGCGCCGCCAATTCGGCAGGAGCTAGACGCCGCGCCGGCACGGCACTGATGCCGGCATTTACCAGGCTCAGTCGGCCAGCGCCTGGTAGACGAGCTGCCGCATGAGCGCGCGGTAGTGTCTGCGCAGATCGGGCGCGTACAACATCAGCACGCCGATCAGCTGTTCCTGCGGATCGACCCAGAAATAGCTGCCATACACGCCGGACCAGTAGAAATCACCGACCGAGCCCGGCACCGGGTTGCGCCCCGGTTCCTTGCGCACGCAAAAACCCAGGCCGAAGCCCTGCCCGAATTCGGGCATGGGCGAGGACTCTTCGAAGCGGGGGCGCGTGTCCGCGTTAAACGCGATGTTTGGCGGCAGCTGATCGCTGGTCATCAGCGCCACAGTCTTGCGCGAAACAATGCGCACGCCGTCCAGTTCGCCGCCGTTCAGCAGCATCTGTGCGAAACGCAGGTAATCCGGCGCGGTCGACACCATGCCGCCGCCGCCAGACAGAAAGCGCGGCCGCTGCGTCAGCTCGCGCGGCATCGGCGGCCGTTTGCCCGTGGCCGCATCGATCTGCGGCTCGGCTACGCGCTGCGCTTGCTCCTTCGCCACGCAAAAACCGGTGTCCTTCATGCCCAGCGGCGCGGCGATGCGCGCTGCGATGAACGCTTCGAGGTCCATGCCCGAGATCACCTCGACCACGCGTCCCAATACGTCCGTAGCCATGCTGTAGTCCCATACCTCGCCCGGCTGGTGCTGCAGCGGCAGGCGCGACAGCTTGGCGATGAACTCGGCGGTGGTCTGTTTCGGGTCGAACACGTTCGCCTCGCGATACGCTTTTTTCACCAGCGTATCGCCGAACTGCCCGTAGGTCAGCCCCGCGGTGTGGCGCAGCAGATCCTGCACCGTCATCTCGCGCCTGGCGGGCTCCAGCTTCAGCTGCACTTCGCCCAATGCCCCGAGGACCTCGACGCCGACCTGCAGATTCTTCAGTTCCGGGAGATAGGTCGATACCGGATTCACCAGCCGTATCCTGCCCTCTTCCGCCAGCATCATGATCGCCACCGAGACCAGGGGCTTGGTCATGGACGCGATGCGAAAAATCGAATCCGTCGTCATCGGCAATTGCTTTTCGCGGTCGCGAAAGCCGAAGGATTCCAGGTAGGCGAGTTCTCCCTGCCGCGCGATCAGCACGACGGCGCCCGGGATGGTCCCTTTGGCCACATCTGCGTCGAATACGTCCTTGATGTAAGCAAGGCGTGCAGAGATCAGGCCTGGTGGTTCAGGTTTTGACATGGAATGCGATCCTCGTTCGAAATGGTTTTCCCATAATGCCGGTCAAGCTGCGCGCTTGCGATTGCAATTCGCAGAACCCTTGTCGCTGAGGCTGTCCCCGGCAATCGGGAGAAATTCCCAGGCGTATCCGGCAGACTCCAGCGTGAGTTTGAGCACGCCGAAGTGGAAAGCCGCGGCGGTCAAGGCGTAGCCGCCGCCCGCTCCGCCGGTGCCGACCACGAATTCGCGCATGCCGCCGGGATCGGGCGCGCCGCTGGCATTGCGCGGCGCGAAGCTTTCGTAGATGTGCTCGTGGCCGGCAATTACCAGATCCGCGCCCGCCGCGCTCATGCGTTCCCACAATCCTGCTGTAGCCACATTGTCACCGCGCCGTGCGCTGGTAAAGCGCGGGTGGTGCCAGATCCCGAGTATGCACCGCGTGCCCCGGCGCAGCGCGGCGGCGAGGTCGGCCTCCAGCCAGGCGCGCTGGCGCGCGACCTCGTCCGCGAGCGCCGCCTTGGCCTCGGGCGCAAGTTCGCTCTCGCGCGCGAGGCGCATTTCGATATCGCTATTGAGCGACACCATATGCCAGCTGCCCAGGTCCAGGCTGTAGTAACCCCTGCCCGCGGTGTCGGCGTTGGCTGCGGCCGCGCCGAAATACTTGAAATATGCGCTTGCCTCGTGAGGTCTGCGGCGGCTGCCATAGTCGTGATTACCGGGTGCCGGCAGGGTGCGCTCCTTGATGCCCTGCCTGCCCCAGGAGCGGGCGTAACACTCGGTGAACTGCTCCCGGGTTCCGTCCTGATAGGCGTTGTCGCCTGCGGTGAACACCAGCGCATCGGGCAGCGCCTCGAGCAGCTTCGCCGTGGCCTCGGCGTACTTGCCCTGCCCGTGATCGCAGAGCGCGATGTCGCCCGCGCCCACCAACAATAACGGCTTCCCCGCGCGCCGCTGCAGGTACTCGGCCGCGAGCATTCGAGGTTCTATCGCGCCTCGGGCCCGCGCACCCGGCTGCGCCGGAAAAGGCTGTCCGGCACATGCAAGCAGCGCTACGATGGCCGACGCGACCAGAATTAAAGCCTTTGCCTGTATCAGACATCTCATCGCACACCCCGGTGGTAAGCGCAGCTTGCCCTTATGATAATCTATTGCCAAAGCTGTTTTTTCATAGACAAGACCAAACGAGCCCACATGAAAATCGAATTGTTCGACAGCGGCGAGTATCGCCAGCGCCTTGCCCGCACGAAGGAGAAAATGCGCGAAAAAGGCATAGACCTGCTGCTCGTCGCCAGTCCTGCCAATCAATTTTACCTGAGCGGTTATGACGGCTGCTCGTTTTATACGCCGCAAATGGTCGTGGTGTCGCTGCAGCAGCAGGAACCGATCTGGTTCGGCCGTAAAATGGACGCGGTAGGCGCCCGGTTTACCGTGTACATGTCCGAGGACTGCATCCTTGCCTATCCCGACAACTACGTCGGCTCCAGCGAACGGCATCCGCTGCAGTATCTGGCCGGAATCCTCAAGGAGCGCGGCTGGGACGCCGCTCGCATCGGCGTCGAAATGGACGACTATTACTATACCGCCCGCTGGCATGCCATTCTTACCGAAAACCTGCCGCGCGCGACGTTCATCGATGCGTTCCTGCTGGTGAATTGGGTGCGCATGAAGAAGTCCGAGCGCGAAATCGAATATCTGATGCAGGCAGGCAGGATTGCTGCGGCGGCGATGCAGGCGGCGGTCGACAAGGCGGCAGTGGGCGTGCGCCAATGCGATGTCATGGCCGAGCTGTACCGAGTCACCACCGGCGGCACGCCGGAAATTGGCGGCACCTTTACCTGCAAGCCACCCAATGCCATGGTAGGCGAACTGTGCTCCGCTCCCCATTTGAGCTGGTCGGATGCGCCATTGAAGCAGGACGAGATGTTTTACATCGAGATGGGCGGATGCCGGCATCGCTACCACGTGCCGCTGTCGCGCTGCGTGTATCTGGGCAAGCCCCCGGCCGAGATGCAGCGCCTCGCCGGCATTATTGCCGAGGGTTTGCACGAGGTGCTGGTCGCGGCGCGGCCCGGCGCGCGGTGCGAAGACCTGGAAGCGGTATGGAAGCGGACGATCAGCAAGCACGGAATAGAAAAGGATTCGCGTATCGGTTACCCGGTCGGCATCGGTTACCCGCCCACCTGGGGCGAGCTGACTTGCAGCCTGCGCGCCGGCGACAAAACCGTGCTCGAAAACAACATGAGCTTCCACTGCATTCCCGCGTTGTGGATGGACAAGTACGGCCTGGTGATCAGCGAATCCTTCGTTGTCACCGATGACGGCGCCAGAACATTTGCCGATTTCCCGCGCGTGCTGTTTTCCAAGAGCTGACATGGAGTTTGTGCACCGGCCGATTATCTTTTCCGACGCCGGCATGGTCGTCAGCGGCCATCACCGCGCGTCCGAGGTCGGCGCCGACGTGCTCAAGCGCGGCGGAACCGCTATCGAGGCCGCGGTTGCAAGCTCGGCGGCCTTGTGCGTTGCGATGCCCCAAATGAACGGCATCGGCGGGGATTGTTTCGCGCTATATTTCGATTGCCGCGACGGCAAGGTAAGCGCCATTAACGGCAGCGGCGCGACCCCTGGCAACGCCACTCCGGAATTCTATCGCCTGGCGGGGCGCAAGGAGATTCCGTCACGCGGGCCCTTGTCCATTTCCACCTGCGGCCTGGTACATGCCTGGCAGGCGGCACTCGACCGATTCGGCGGCGGCCCGCTGGCCCCGCTGCTCGAACCTGCCATCGCGCTCGCCGACCAGGGCGTTCCCGTGGATCTGGGTTTACAGGCTTACCTGTCCTCGGACGATTACGGCAGGCGCACAGCTGCGGCGCCGGAACTCGCGCGCATATACGGGCCGCGTGCGCCTCGCGAACTCGGTGCCCGCTTGAAACAGCAGGCGCTGGCGGGTTCATTGCGGCGTATCGCAAAGGATGGTGTCGCCAGCTTCTACGGCGGCGCGCTGGGCAAGGACCTGATTGCGGATCTCAGCGCCGCGGGTGCGCTATTGTCGCTGGCCGATCTGGCCGAACACCGGACAATCTTCGCGGCTTCCGGTTCGGCGCGATTTCATGGTGCGCGGGTGCATTTTGCCCCGCCCAATTCCCAGGGCATCGCCCTGGGGCTGCTCGCCGGACTGTGGGATATTCTGCGCGCCCGCCCCGAGGCCGGCGCTGGACTGAATCCCCGCCTGTATATGCAGATCAAGCGGCTGGCGTTCAAATACCGTGATCAGTATGCGATCGACCCGGCGCGTATTGCCTTGCCCGAAGACCTGCTTGGCCGGGAACGTCTGACAGGCATGCTCGACCAGGAAAGCGCAGCGTTTGATTTTGAATCGCGCTCCGCCGGCGGCGATACCAGCACATTCGTCATTATCGATCGACGGGGCAATGCCGTAAGCTGGGTGCAGAGCCTGTTCGATGATTTCGGAAGCGGCGTCGTCTCTCCGTCCACCGGCATCGTCATGCACAACCGGCTGTGTCTGGAACGCCTGGACGCCGGCCCGGGGCTCGGGCTGATGCCCGGCATGCGTCCTTTCCATACCTTGTGTCCTGCACTGGTCATCCGGGACGGCTGCGAGATGGCCATTGCGACGCCCGGTGACCATGGCCAGCCGCAGTCCATATTTCAGGTGCTGGTCAATGTCTACGATCGCGGGCAGAACCTGCAGGCGGCGATCGAAGCACCGCGCATGCGCCACGATGCCGGTCTTGACTTCATGATGGAAGATCGCGCCGCGCCGGACTGGTTCGCGTCCGCCTCCGCGGCCGGTTTTCTGGTGCGCAAGCTTGGTCCCTGGTCTCGCTTGATGGGCGGCGTGAATGCGGTGATGCGATCGAAGGACGGCAGCTTGATGTCCGGAGCGGACCCGCGGCGATCCAGTTATGCCGTGAGTGCCAGTTGAAAATTTAAGCCATAAGCCTGCGTTCGCCGCATCGGCGCTGACGCAATGAGCGGGTACGCCCCGGGCGGCGCGCCGCCGGGCGCAGGCGCATTCCAATCGCGCTACAATCTGCGCTCCCTATCGCGGAGGTCCTCATGGGCGCAAAGCATGCCGAGCCAGGCGTAGAGCGAAAAGTCGTAAAAGCCGCCTGCCCGCACGACTGCCCCGACACCTGCGGCATGCACATCAGCGTCGAGAATGGCGTCGCGGTGAAAGTGGAGGGCGCAAAAGACATGCCTTTCACCCAGGGCACGCTGTGCACCAAGGTCGCGCGCTACCTGGACCGCACCTACTCCAGCGAGCGCGTGCTGCATCCGCTCAAGCGCGTCGGCGCCAAAGGCGAAGGCAGGTTCGAGCGCATCAGCTGGGACGAGGCGCTCAGCACGATCGCGGCGAAGTTCAAGGAGGTTGCCGCGATCGAGCCGCAGTCCATCCTGCCCTGCAGCTACGCCGGCACCATGGGGCTGGTGCAGTACGCATCGATGGACCGGCGCTTCTTCCACCGGCTGGGCGCATCCCTGCTGGAGCGCACGCTGTGCTCGTCGGCCGGCAAAGTGGGCCTGAAAATTACCCTGGGCGGCCTCGTCGGCATGGATCCGGAGCGCTTCGAGGAAGCGAAGCTGATCCTGATCTGGGGCTCCAACCCCATCGTCTCCAACCTGCACCTCTGGTCGAGGGTACAGGAGGCGAAGCGCCGCGGCGCCAGGCTGATCGCGATCGACCCCTATCGCAGCCTGACTGCAGCGAAATGCGATCTGCACCTCGCGCCCATGCCGGGCACCGACGCGGCGCTGGCGCTGGGCATGATGCATGTGATCATCAACGAGGACCTCTACGACGCCGATTACGTCGAGCGCCATACCCTCGGTTTCGCGCAATTGCGCGAGCGCGTGCAGGAATATACGCCGCACAAGGCCGCTGCCCTCTGCGGTCTCGCTGCCGATCAGATCGTGGCGCTCGCGCGCGCATACGCGGCCGCGCGCCCGGCGGCGATCCGGCTCAATTACGGCATGCAGCGCCACTCGGGCGGCGGCATGGCGGTGCGTACCGTCGCCTGCCTGCCCGCGCTTACCGGGCACTGGCGCGATGCGGCCGGGGGTGTGTCGCTGTCCACCGGCGAATGGTACGCAATGAACCACGCGGCGCTCGAACGTCCGGATCTGATGCCGAACCGGCCGCGCAGCATCAACCAGTCGGCGCTCGGCGCTGCGCTCACTGCGGCCGATCCGCCGGTGCGCGCGATCTACGTCTACAACAACAATCCGGTGGCGGTGTGTCCGGACTCGCAGAAAGTGATCGCGGGTTTCCGGCGCGAGGACCTGTTTGCCGTGGTGCATGATATCTTTCTGACCGACACCGCCGATTATGCCGACATCGTGCTGCCGGCCACCACGCAGTTGGAGCACTACGACGTGCACAAGTCCTATGGCCACCTGTATGTGCTCGCCAACAACCCGGCGATCGCGCCGCTGGGGGAGGCCAAACCCAATAGCGAGGTATTCCGCCTGCTCGCCGCGCGCATGGGATTCGACGAATCCTGCTTCAAGGATTCGGACGAGGATATCTGCCGCCAGGCGCTTGTTTCGTCGAATCCGCGCATGGCCGGCATCGAATGGGAAAGTCTGAAAGTGCGGGGCTGGCAGCGGCTCAATCTGCCGGCGCGCTTCGCGCCGTTTGCCGAGGGCAATTTTCCCACGCCCTCGGGCAAGTGCGAATTCTGGAGCCAGACCGCGCTGGACCTGGGTCAGGATCCGCTGCCGACCTATACGCCGCCGCGCGAATCGGCGCAAAGCGCGCCGCAGCTGGCAAAACAGTATCCGCTCGCGTTCATTTCGCCGCCAGCACGCAATTTCCTTAATTCTTCCTTTGCCAATCTCGCGTTCGCACTCAAAGAAGCGGGCGAACCCTATCTCGATATTCATCCGGCAGACGCCGCGCCGCGCCGCATCGGCGACGGCAACCAGGTGCGCATTTACAACGGGCGCGGCAGCTTCGTCGTGAAAGCACGCGTATCCGATCGGGTGCGCGTCGGCGTGGTGGCGGCGCCGTCCGTGTGGTGGAAGAAACTCTCGCCCGATGGCTGCAATGCCAACGAAGTCACCTCGCAGGCGACCGCCGACATGGGTGGAGCCGCGACCTATTACGATTGCCTGGTCGAGATAGAGCCCGTCAGCACGTAGCCGATGCTGCCCGGCGCGGGCGGCTTCGGCTGAGTTTTATACAGGATCGCCGATTGTGCGCTGATATGCTTTTCATCCGCGCACAATCGGCGATCCGCGCGG
>CAKKSJ010000383.1 GCA_919902965.1 Burkholderiales bacterium | reverse complement strand
CTCGATCCCGCTTCCGCGGTCCCGCTTGACGGGAGACGGGAAAGTCCGCGTAGGGGATATCCCCTCAACATGTCATTTTGGCTGGGGGTCGCCTTGGAAGACTGCATTTTCTGCAAGATCATCGCCGGCAAGATTCCGTGCAAGAGGATTTTCGAGGACGCGGATGTCCTTGCGTTTCACGACATCCACCCGGTGGCGCCGGTGCACTTCATGCTCATCCCCAAGCTGCACATCGACTCGCTGGTGCAGGTGAATTCCGGCCACCAGATGCTGCTCGGCAAGATGCTGGCGCTGGCGTCGAAGCTGGCCGTGGAGCAAGGCTGCAGCGACGGCTGGCGCACGGTCATCAACACCGGACGCGTCGGGCGCCAAGAGGTGTATCATTTGCACATACACATCATCGGCGGCAATGAAATCCTGCCGGGGATGGTAAAACGTTAAAGGAGTAGAGCCATGGGTACATTCAGTATTTGGCACTGGCTGATCGTTTTGGTTATCGTCATGCTGGTATTCGGCACCAAAAAATTGCGCAACATGGGCGCCGACCTGGGCGGCGCGGTGAAGGGTTTCAAGGAGGGCATGAAAGACGGCAGCTCCGACAAGTCTGCCGATGGCGCCGGCACGACGCAGAAAACAAACGGCAACATTATCGAGGGTGAAATCAAGGAAAAATCGAAGAGCGCATAAGCTGCGGCGCGTTCAGCGCGGGGCGCCCTGTCCCGCGACCGTTTTGTCCTTGTCCTCCTTCCAGCACCCCCACACCTGAGATGTTCGATATCGGTTTTTCCGAGTTGATGGTTATTGCGCTGGTGGCGTTGATCGTGATCGGTCCGGAGCGCCTTCCCAGGGTAGCGCGCACCCTCGGGGCCTTGCTGGGCCGCGCGCAGCGCTACGTCAACGACGTCAAGTCCGACATCCAGCGCGAAGTCAATTTGGACGAACTGAAGGACCTCAAGTCCACTTTTCAGGACGCGGCGAAGTCGGTGCAGGAGTCGGTGAGCGAGGTAGGGAAAGATTTGCAGGCGACGCAAGAGTCGCTGAACCAAAGCGTTTCCGGGGCTGGGGAAATCACGCACGAAGCCGCCGCCGAGCCGCGGTCAGAAAGCGAAATCAGCGCCGCTTCGCCGCAACTGGATCTGGCGCTGGATAACAAGTCTGCCGCCGACCCGGCGGCGGCATCCAAGGCTTGATCCCCTTGAGCGGACAGGAAACCTTTGTTTCCCACCTGGTCGAACTGCGCGACCGCCTGCTGCGTTCGATCTACGCGGTGCTCGGGATATTCACGCTGCTCTGGTTCTGGCCCGGTCTGGCCGAGATCTACGACCTGCTGGCACTGCCGATGATACGCACCCTGCCTGAAGGCACGCGCATGATCGCCACCGGTGTGATCACGCCGTTTCTGGTGCCGCTCAAAGTCGGCTTGATGGCGGCGTTTCTGCTGGCGCTGCCCTATGTGCTGTTTCAGATCTGGGGCTTTATTGCGCCGGGCCTTTATGCGAACGAAAAACGCCTCGCCCTGCCGCTGGTATTCGGCAGCACGCTGCTGTTCCTCGCCGGGATCGCCTACTGCTACTTTGTGGTGTTCAATCTGGTCTTCGGATTCATCATCCAGTTTGCGCCCAAGAGCATTACGCCGGCGCCTGATATCGAGGCCTACCTGAGTTTCGTGCTCACTATGTTCGCAGCGTTCGGCATCACTTTCGAAATTCCGCTGATTCAGGTGGTGCTGGTGCGCACCGGCGTGCTCACGGTGGCGAAGCTCAAGGATATCCGCCCCTACGTGATCGTCGGCGCATTCGTCGTCGCCGCGGTCGTCACACCGCCGGACGTAATATCGCAGCTACTGCTGGCGATCCCGATGTGCCTGCTCTACGAAGGCGGCATTCTGTTGGCGCAACTGATAGAGCGCTTCCTGGGCAAGCGCGTGACCGGGGACAATGCGGCGCGCGATGCAAAAGACGGCGAAGCGGGTCCGGCCGAACCAGAACAAAAGCGCCTGCCCTAGG
>CAKKSJ010000382.1 GCA_919902965.1 Burkholderiales bacterium | reverse complement strand
ACGCAAACGTAAAAACTCGCGGTGAGCGTGAGTTCCACGACCTCGGCATCGCTGAAGCCCTGCTGTTTGAGCGACTGGATGCACGCGGCCGAGGCCGCCGGTCCGCGCGTGACTTCGTCAGCGAGGCGCAGCACCGCCTGTTCCTGCGCAGCAAACAATTCGGATTGTTCCCAGTCTTCGAGCGCATCGACCTGCGCCTGCGACACCCCCGCAGCCAGCGCCATCGCCTGGTGATGCACCCACTCGTAGCGGGCGCCGGCGATTTGCGCGCCGCGCAGGATCAGCAGCTCGCGCAGGCGCCGCGGCGACTTCGCCTGCAGGCGCAGCGGCCAGGCAAAATCGAGCCAGGCACGCAGCATCGGCGGCGCGATCCCGATTACGCGATACAGATTGGGCAGCGCGGTGCCGCGCGCGCGGACTTCGTCGAACATCCGTTTGAGCGCCGCATCCTCGGGCTCGGGTGAAACCATTTGCAGCCGCGACATGGTGCGCACTCCGGAAAAGCGGGTTTAACGGCGCGTTTTCTCACCCGCGAGCAGCCTGCGATACTCGGCGAGTTTCGCTTTCAGCCGTTTCTCGTTGTCCAGGCCTGAGCGCAGCAGGATTTTCTGCCCGCTAGACAGGCTTTCCAGGGCGGGATCGGAAAACTGGTACAGCACCCAGGGGCGCACCGGTTTCATCGGACTGCGGATTTCGGGCACTTCAACTGTGAGCGCGCCGGCCGGTTCGGGCGTGTTGAGCAGATGGTCGATCACCGCGATCAGGCGGTCGTTGAACTGCTTGCGCGGATAACCGAGGTTTTCGTACGCGTTTTGAAACAGCGGGTAGAGCTCCTGGTAGAGCGCAACCGCGCGCGCCGCGTCCACCGCTTCGACCAGTGCGACGAAAGGCGCATAGCGTGCGCCGTTGTTCGCGCCGATGACGCTCCCTTGCTTGCCCTGGTCGACGCTGAAACGCCCGGGCGTGGGATTGACCGGCCATTTGCTAGGCGGTGCGAGCGGGCGCGGCAGGTTGTCCACGGTGGTCACGACCCGGCGCACGAAATTGTCCATCTGCAGGTGCATCAGGACGGCCTTGGCCCCCAGCAGTCCGGTGATCCGTTCCTTGACGAAATCGCCGGCCTGCCCGATCGGCGGCAGCTTCGTCATGCCGGGCGGCACCGGGACCGGAAAATTGACCCCTGGCTCCGGCGTTGTCGTTGCGGGGGGCGGCGCGATCGGCGCTGGCGACACGACCGCCACGGGCGGCAGCGCTTGCGGCGGCGCCTGCCGCAGCCAGAAATAGGCGCCGATTGCGATCAATACCAGGACTGACGCCAGCACTAGCCACGGTCGTTTCATGACTACCTCGCATTGGAGTGACGAAGACGGTCCATTCTACATCGACGGTCACTTCGGCCACCACTGCTTGCACCAGCGGCAAGTCATGCCAGGATCGTGCCACCTGCGTTCGTTCGACTCGGTAGTTCGGTAGCTTAGTCGCCGGCGCTGTGATTTTGATAACGCGCTCCAAAAAGTTATTTCGCGGTATGTGCGCTACCGCCCAGACCTCTCCCGCAGCGTGGCCGGAGAATGCGGTTATTGCCAGTCAGTTTCTCTTACCGTGATTTGCGGCTTTAGAAAGTGGGGATGGAAGCTGCAGGCGGAATCACCGATGTCTACAAGGAGAAACACCATGACGAATTCATTCGGCAAGAAACACATCGGGCTGGCGGCGGCGTGCGCCCTGGCCTTGGGCATCCTGTCCGGCGCTGCGCAGGCGCAAAACATGAACCTGAATCCCGATGGCAAAGCCATCGTCGATGACGGCGCCGGCGCGGCGGTCAAGAACCCCTTCGGCCTGTGCTGGCACTCCAGCTTCGGCCCGCCCCCGGCGGCCGGCCCCGAATGCGACCCCAACTACGTAGCGCCGCTTAAGCCGATGGCAGCGGTCGTACCGCCCCCCGCGCCGCCAGTAGTAGTCGCCGCGATGACTCCGCCGCCTGCGCCGAAACCGGTCGCGGAGAAGCTGACCCTGGATGCCGATACCCTGTTCGACTTCGACAAGGCTACGCTGCGTCCGGCCGGGCGTGACGCCCTGGATACCTTCGTCGGCAAGCTCGCTGACATCAGTCCCGAAACCATCATGACCATCGGCCATGCCGACCGCATCGGTACCCCGCGCTACAACCAGCGCCTGTCCGAGCAGCGCGTCGCGACGGTTAAAGACTACATGGTAAGCAAAGGTGTCGAGCCGGGGCGTATGTATACCGAAGGCAAGGGCGAATCACAGCCGGTCACCAAGGCCGAAGATTGCGCCGGCCCGAAGAGCGCGAAAGTGATTGCCTGCCTGCAGCCCGACCGTCGCGTCGAAATCGAAGTGATCGGCACCAGGATCGTGCGCTAGTCGATTTGGAGTCGCGCCGCGCGGCGGCGCGATCCGTGTCAAATCAATTCAGAAAAGGAAACATCATGTTCAAAAAACTCTTGGCAGCGCTGGCGCTGATCGGTGTGTTTGGCTCGGTAGCGGGTTGCAATACCGTCGACGGCATGGGCAAAGACCTCGGGGTTGCGGGTGCAGCCACTTCGGACACGGCGCGTGATGTAGGCAAGAAAATGTAGTTTGTAGTCTCACGCCGGAACGGAACTCGCGTCATTGCACCGTAGCGAGCGTCGACCGGCATAGCTGGATTCAAAGGAAACGCACATGGAAACGCAAGTCAACAAAATTGAGCCGCAATCCGGAAAATTCCCCCAGGCCATAGTCTGGATCGCAGGCATCGCTTTGACTTTGTTCTGTGCCGTGGGCATCGCTGAGGTGATGGGGTGGATCCCGAATTCGATGGGCGGTCCGGGCGACACGGCTGCGGTCCAGCCGCAGTCGGCGAACACCCCGGCGCCGGCCGCAGCGAAAGCGCGTACGGCCAAGGCGGCGGAGCGTGCTGCACCTGTACCTGCACCTGCACCTGCACCTGTGACGGTGGCCGCCGCGAAGTGCGCTGAATGCGGCGTGATCGAGTCGGTGCGTGAAATCGCCTCCAAGGGCGCCGGCAGCGGACTGGGCGCAGTAGGTGGCGCCGTGGTTGGCGGCTTGCTAGGCAATCAGGTCGGCGGCGGTCGCGGTCAGGACGTTATGACCGTGGTCGGCGTTGTCGGCGGCGCAGTGGCCGGCAACGAAGTCGAGAAGCGCGTGAACGCGACCAAGAGCTACGCGGTCACCGTGCGCATGAACGACGGCTCGAGCCGCGTCATCAGCGAAGCGAGCGCGCCGAGCTGGCGCAACGGCGACAAAGTCAAAATCGTCAACGGCGCGATTCAGTCGAATGCCTGAGTAGTTGCGCCGGGGGCTGCGCTGCTCCGGCGATTTATTACGCCTGGCGCCAAGAAATCCCTGCGTCTGCGTACGTTGGCGTACAGAGAATTTTGTGGCGAAAGGCAATACTCGAAGCTGCAAATTTCCGCGCGAATGCATTAAATATCACGGTACGTCAGCGCATGCACCGACAAGAGGTCGGTCGGCTGCGCCGATGGCGTTCTGAACCATATGAAAAGGCTGGCAAATGAACAAGACGAGAAATTTCGATAGTTATCCCAGATTCCTGACGTGGCTCATGGCGTTGATGCTGAGCGCTTTGGTGGCAGGATGTGGAAGCGGCGACGAGGCTCCAGGGCCAGCCGCCGCTGCCCCGCCCGTCGCGACCACCAAGGCTCTTACCGCATATTCGTTTGCCGCGTTTCCCGCTGCGGCAGCGACGATAGACGAAGCGGCCAAGACCGTCGCGGTGACCCTGCCGAGCGGGACAGCTGTTACTACCCTGGTTGCGACGTTCGCGGGCACAGGGGCTGGTGTAAAGGTGGGAACGACCGCTCAGACGAGCGCGACAAGCGCCAATGACTTCACCAGTCCAGTGGCATACATCGTGAGCGCGGCAGACGGATCGACGGCGACCTACACCGTGACCGCAACCGTGGCCTCGGCCACAGCCAAGGCGAGCAAGCAATAACCGGCGTCTACCCTAGCGCGTGCCGACCTGCTGCAGCAGGCGGTCGTATTCGCGTTTGACCACGGCGTAGCACTCGCACACGCGCGCCTCCAGCTTGGGGCGGTCGGGCACGGTGATCCTGCCGCGGTTGTAATGGATCAAGCCCGCCGCCTGCAGATGACCTGCGGCCTCGGTCACGCACTCGCGGCGCACGCCCAGCATGTTGGCGATCAACTCCTGCGTCATGGTCAGCTCGTTCGAGGTCAGCCGGTCCAGGCTCAGCAGCAGCCAGCGGCGCCTTGTGCCCGGGGGCCTCGCCGAGACCACTTCGAGCTGTGACCGTCGGTCTGGACCATATTTGTGCGCGTAACGGCGGGCATCAAGATGGTGTACCGACCGCATGCGCACGGGAACGCAGACAGTACCTCCTGGAAAGCGGGGTGCGGCAGAGAACTGCGGATTACCTGCAATGCAACGCGTTTGGCGCGCGGCAGTCTTCTTCGCCCTGCCGCGCTGGAACAGTTGCTATCGGCCCAGATCATTGATGGCGTCAATGACCATGCCGGTACCGATTGCAATAAGCAGAATATCGGTCGCCACGCGCACATAGCGATAGCCGCGCGGCGGCACGCCGATCTGCACCACCAGCGGTTGCGGCAGGTCGTAAAAGATTACTTCGCGTGGCAGCGGCTTGCCGACCTGCCATTTTTTCGCCTGCCCCGGGGGCAGACAGCCGTTGTGCTTTTTCGCCAATCCCGGCGGGCAGCGGCCACCGCGGAATTGCCCGGCGTAGTATTCGCGCACGTACTCGCGATGCCGGTCCTCGAAATGGCTGCGTTTTCCGGCGGCGGGGCCGGCATCGCCGCGCCGCGATTTATTGTCGTCATCGCGCCGCTCGCCTTTTTTCTCGTCTCTTTGGCCGTCGCGCTGCTCCATGCGCTCGTTCTTGCCGCCCTTGCCGCCGCCGGCCCAGGACGGCTTCTCGGCCATCACCGGGCCCGCGGCGAGGATTCCACCAATAACAAGCGCCAACGCACATTTCATTTTCGGGGTAAAGGGTTTCATGTTGTATCTCCAGGTCAAGGATGCCGGAATCGAATCGCAATTAGCGGCCAAGTGTGGAGTATGGCCATTGGTGGATAGCAGGTCTGTGCGGTAGTTCACATTTGTCCCGCGCAAGCCGCGAGGTTCCGGCCCACTGCGTTTCATGCCTTGCCCAGGTCGAGTGGAAAATGCAGCAGTCCGGCAGGCGGCATCCCGGCCAGGCTGCGTGAAATGCTAGGTCGCGTTCGTAAACAGGCGTCCGGTCACTTCCACGCCGATGCCGCGGTAACCGATGAAGCGCGCGGAGCGGTCGAAGATCGGTTCGCCGCTGGCCCGGAAATGCTGGAACGAGCCATCGGGCTTGACGCGGCTGAAGGGGAAATCGAGGAACGGGCGCCGGGCTCTGATATTCGCTTCGAGTTCGGTGCGCTCCGCTTCGTTCCACCCTGAACCCTGCAGCACCCTGGTCTCGCTCAGGGACGATCCCATCTGAATTCCGAGCATATCGAGTAACGGGCCGGACACCTTGGTGACGCGCTGGTTTTCGTCCGACTCCCAGTACCAGTCGGAGGCCAATTCCGTCAGCGCGCGAAAGCGCGCTTCGCTTTCGCGCAGTTCCGCCGTGCGCTCCTGCACCGTCTGTTCCAGCACCTTGTTGTAATTGTCGAGCCTGCGGTGCAGCAGGCGCACCTCCAGCATGTTGTGGATGCGCGTCTTGACTTCGGTCAGGTCGAAAGGTTTGCTGACGAAATCCTTGGCGCCGGCCAGCAACGCCTGCAGCTTGTGCGCCGGCTGGGCGGTGATCACGAGCACCGGAATGTAGCTCTCGGTCTCGATCGCCTTGAGATTTTCCATGACCTGGAATCCGTCCAGGCCGGGCATCTGCAGATCGAGCAATATCAGGTCATAGTGGTTTTCGCGATGCAGCGCGGCTACCGAAAGCGGATCCATGGTCGAGCTGACGCGGGTGTAGCCGGCTTCTTGCAGAATATCCTCGAGCAGCAGGACATTGGCTTCCTGATCGTCCACGATCAGCAGGTTTGCGTTCAGGATTTCGGTTGCGGTAATCATTGCATCAGCCCTTTTTGACTTCATTTCCTGTGATCGCAGCCGAGAATTCCAGCGCGGTGTCCAAGGTATCCATGAACTCGTTGATCAGGATGGGTTTGGTGAGATAACTGAAGAATCCGGCTTCCAGGCCTTTTCGAATGTCGCTGGGCATTGCGTTTGCGCTTATCGCCACGATCGGGATATGCGCTGTCGCAGGATCTGCCCGCAGGATAGTCATAGCTTCGGTGCCGCTGATGCCGGGGAGATTGATGTCCATCAGGATCACCGCCGGCATAAATTCGCGCGCCAACGCAATGCCAAGATCCCCATCGCCGGCGCTCAGCATGCGCACATCGGGGCGGCGGGTGATCAAATCCTCGACCAGCGCCAGATTGGCCGGATTGTCTTCGACATAAAGCAGTGTGCGCGCAGCCCCGTCCGACGCGCCCGAATACGGGTGCAACGCGGCGGAATCGGCCCTTGCGAAGGCGAATTGTGGGGCGGCGCCTAAACTCAATTCGAACCAGAATACGGTTCCCGCGCCTAATCTGCTGTCGACGCCGATAGTGCCGCCCATCAACTCGACCAGCCGCTTGGCCACCACCAGGCCGACGCCCGTGCCTTCCTCGGTGCTGGCCTCTTTTCCAAGGCGGTTGAAGGGCTGGAACAGCAATGCGAGCTTCTCGGGCGCGAGCCCCTCACCGGTGTCCCTGACGCTGACGCGTAGCGAATTTGGCGGAATCGCCGTGCACTCCACGACGACGCTGCCATCGGGTCTGTTGTATTTAATCGCGTTGAAAAGAAGATTGATAAGGATCTGCTTCAGACGGGTTCTGTCAGCGAGGACGAAACAAGGACCGTCGAAGAGTGGAAATTGCATGCCGATGTCGCGCTTTTGCGCCTGCGGCTCTATCATCGCCTGGCATTCGAGCATGAGCTCATTTAGCGAGACCGGTTCCAGTGACAGCGACGGCTTGCCGGACTCGATGCGCGCGAGATCGAGAATTTCGTTGATCAGCTCCAGCAGGTACCAACCGGCCTTG
>CAKKSJ010000381.1 GCA_919902965.1 Burkholderiales bacterium | reverse complement strand
GCCGCCGGTCTGGCGCTCCAGGTGAAAGCGCAGGCTCAGGCTGTGCAGATGGCGGAACACGGTGAGCGCGACGCGGCGGATGGCACGCTGCGTCACGCGCACGAACACCACATCGCGCAGCTCCGCGAACAGCACGGTGGAAAGGCGCAGCGCGCCATAAGCGACGAGCAGCGCGAAGGGCAGAGCCAGCACCTGCTGGCCGGGCGTGAGCGCGTCGACCACGGACTTCAGCACCAGCGGTACACCCACGTTGGCGACCTTGGCCGAGGCGAGGAAAGTGAGCGCGATCAGCACCCGCCATTTGTATTCCCACAGGTAAGGCAGCAGCATGCCGACCGCGCGCCATTCGTTGCGCTGCGCGCCGGGCGCTTGCGGCCCTGGGTCTGCGTAGGAAGAGGCGCGGCGTCCGTGTGCCATGTTGGAATGGGGGGAAGAATCAGGCTTGAGCCGGATGCGGCGTTTTTCGGCGTCAACCGCTGCCCGGCCGCCGCAAGGGCGCTATTTTCGCACATGGAGCGCGTTCTCGGTGCGCAGCCACCAGCGCGTCGCGCGCGCGCAGGATCAGGGCCGGCAGGCGCTACAGAGGCATGGCAGGTGCAATGATCACCCGCACAGTGGCGCCTCGTTCAGATTGGCTTGCGTCCGCTGATAACCCGGAGCAGGACGACCACGACGGCGATGACCAGGAGCACATGGACGAAGCCGCCCATGGTGGTGGAGGTGATCAGTCCCAGTAGCCACAGGATGATCAGGACGACGGCGATGGTGTAAAGCATATTGCTTGTCCTTCAGTGTTTGCACTCGGACTGTCGGGATGCGAAAGGCGCCCAAACCGTTTCTTTCGCGGTTTCCGACGCCAGATCGCGGCGTTACCCTATTTTTATGGAACGGCGCACAGTCACGATTCCCTCATCGCAAGCGGCTTACTTCGGCCTGGTGACCTCGTGGCCGATGACGCCGCCGACCGCCGCACCCGCCGCTGTTCCAAGAAGGCCGCCGCCGATGACGTTACCCGCGACGCCGCCGATTACCGCGCCGGTGGCCGTGCCCTGATCCTGCCTTGACATTCCGGCACAGCCGCTCAGACCGATGAGAACTGCCGCTGTTACTGCGCTGACTGAATACTTCCCTATGGTTTTCATATTGCCGCCTCTATGTCTAACATCTGGTTGGAAAGGTGAAGCTATATGCGATTGAATGCGGCTCGTCATCAGCGCGGCCGCCCGCCATCGCGCGGTTTTTTGCGCTGTCTTACTTGATGTGAACCGCATCCCTCATGCGCCGTTGCCACGCTCCGAGCTGCGCTTCTGTTTCATCCTTGGAGATGCCATAGGCGTCCTGGATCTCGCCGACAAGCCTGTCGCGCCTGCCCGCTATCGCGTCCAGCTGGTCGTCGGTAAGCTTGCCCCACTGCTCTTTGACATTGCCCTTCACTTGCTTCCAGTTGCCTTCGACGCGGTCCCAGTTCATTGCTTTGTCCTTTGCGTTGAGAGAAGAAATTGACTTGGCGCGAACACCGCCTCGGCTTTGATCCACAGATACGATCTTAGGGCGCACGCGCAGCGCGGTCTGTCTGCCAACGCACATAGATAAGGGCCTATCGTCCCAGCAGTTCTCCAACCGGCTTCAGCGCGTCGATACGGTCGCAGACCACCTTGACGATGGCGAGCAGCGGCGCACCGAGCAACAGCCCCCAGACGCCCCACAGCCAACCGAAGAACAGCAAGGCGATGAACAGCACTGCCGCGTTCACGCGCGCGGCGCGGCTCTGCAGCCAGGTCATGAACACATGTCCGATTGCGCCCGTAACCAGCAGCGCCACACAGGCGACCGCCACGGCATACAGCGCAGATTCGAACTGCAGAAATGCGGCGACGGCGCTTGCGAGCACGATCAGCGCCGCACCCAGGTAGGGGACGAAGTGAAGCACGCCGGCGGCCACGCCCCACACGCCTGCGTGTTCCATGCCGAGCGCCTCAAACGCGAGCCAGGTACCGAGCGCGACCAGGGTATTGGACAGAAGCACGACCAGCAGGTAGCGCTGCACCTGCGCATCGATCTCCTCGAGAATGCGCACGGCGTCCTTCTTGCGCGACAGCGAAGGACCGACCAAATGCACCAGCTTGCGCCGGAAATGCACCCCGGAAGCCAGCAGAAAGTAAGCAAGCAACAGCACGATCGGCGCTTGTGAGGCAACGGTAACCAATAGCCGCGACTGCGCGATGGCGTAGTCGTGCAACCAAACCGAGGGCTCCGGCGCACGCACCGCGGCAGCGCGCTTGCCCGGCTTCAGCGCGGCTTCCGCTGTCGCTCCCTGGATCTCGTTGGCCGCTTCCTGCATGTTCTGCAGTGCTGTTTTTTTTCCGCTCGCGCGCGAGGCGCTCATATCCTGGCGCAGCTTGCGCGCCGCCTCGGGCAGTTTTTCGATCACCGCTGCAGCATCGCCGCTCAGCGCATAGCCTATCCAGGACAGACTGCCGACCACCGCGACCAGAGCCAGCGCCGCGCCGGCAGCGCGCGGCAGGTAGTGCGCTTCAAGCCAATCGACCACCGGACGCAGCGCGTAGCTCGACAGAATGCCGATCAGCAAAGGCACGAAGAAAGCGCGCGCGAGGTAGAGCGCGGCAACCAGCGCGATCCCCGCCAGAATGCTCAGCGCGAGGCTCATGCTGGTATTGCGCCGCCTATCTCCGAGCGCGGCGGCGTCCGCGGCCACGACCTCCGCTTCCGCTGCGGCTACCACGCCCGCATCGATGGACGCCGCATCCATCAATTCACACCGGCGATGATGGTTACCGGCTCCCCGTGCCTCCATGTCGCCGGTTTGGCGTCGGTAATCACGCGCTTCGATCCATCCTGCATGCGAATGGTGATTGCGTAGTTTCCGCGCGGCTTTGCCTCAATCTCACCGTGGCTGCGGGCCCTAATCCGGCGCGGCGACGTGACTGCGGCAATTTCGTCCGGAGCCTTGATTTCCAGCACCGACTCAATTACCCCGCATTCAGCGCACCGACGGGCGCGGGTAGCGGAAGCTACGGCTGCTTCAGGCGCCTCAGCCGGCGCGACGATACCGCTAGAGCTCTGGGCCGTGAACGCAACCGAAGCAATTGCGATACCGCTGACTAGAACCGCGGCAATAGCTCCACCCAACAGCGAAAGTTGCAGGTGCTTGTTCATTTGCATATTCATTGCGGCTATCCTCTGTGTGCCGAATCCCTGCCCGGCGACTACCGGATCGGGAGCATTCGAGCATCGGACTGATTGTGCCGGCCGCAGACGAGACTTTCTGTGCGATGGCGCGCATAACGCAGGAAATGATCTACTGCACCTTCAGTCGCCAGGACATAAGGCGTAAATGCCGTTCCCCGAAACCGAACCAGGCTTGAGCAAGCCGCCGGGTGCCGGCGCGTACGGGTTCTGTGCGCCGGGGTACAAACGGGATCCGGTATTCGGCCTACCCTTGAATCCATTCAGAACACCCATTTTCGGAGATAGGCGCAAATGAATCCTACAAAGCGCATAGCAATTGTCCTCGTCGTAGCGGGAAGCCTAGGCTTGACCTACGGCGGCTTTGACTACACCAAGAAAACCACCGGCATGAAACTCGGCCCGATAGAACGCAAGGTCGAGGAAAAGAAAATTATCGATGTTCCGCTGATCGTCAGCGCCGCGGCGATCGCACTCGGCGTGTTCCTGCTCGTCGCAGCCGGACGAAAATGACGCGCTGCCGGGCCCCATGTTCGAACGGCAAAGCCGCCCGGGCGCGCCCAAGCCCAGTCTCCTGGGTGTGACATGGAAACCGAGGCCAGCACCCCGATTCGTTTCAGTGCTTGATAGCTCCCCTCCCATACGCCCGCCCCAAGGCCGAGCAATCCCCCTCCTTCGACCAAATCCCGCCTATGTGGCCTAGCGCACATACGCGAGCAGACGATCGTGCTAACCTTATCAACATAAGGCAGCGCTCTTGCCTTTCACCCCGGCCGACCCGCTGGCAGTTTCGATCTTGGATTCAAAGCGAAAACTCGCCAATGCCCGCCCCTCAAAGCCCCAATCAGAATCACCTGCTCGCCGCCCTGCCCACGGCGGAGTTCGAACGCCTGGCCTCGCATTTGGAACTGGTCGAAATGCGTCTCGGCGATGTCCTCTACGAGTCAGGCGGCATGCTGCAGAACGTTTATTTCCCGACGACGGCGATCCTGTCCCTGCACTACGTCATGGAGAACGGCTCATCGTCCGAAATTGCGGGCGTGGGCAACGAAGGCATGCTCGGCATTTCGCTTTTCATGGGCGGAAACACGACGCCCAGCCGGGCTGTCGTTCAAACCGGCGGCCAGGGCTACCGGCTGAAAGCGCAACTCATGCTGCAGGAATTCAACCGCGCTGGACTGATGCAGCGGTTGATGCTGCGCTATACGCAGGCGCTGATCACACAAATGTCGCAGACAGCGGCATGCAACCGGCACCATTCCCTGGTGCAACAACTGTGCCGCTGGCTGTTGCTGACGCTGGATCGCATGCCAACGAATGAGTTGATCATGACGCAGGAACTAGTCGCGAGCATGCTCGGCGTGCGCCGCGAAGGCGTCACGGAAGCGGCCGGCAAGTTGCAGCAGGCGGGTGTTATCCGCTACCGCCGCGGACACATTACCGTGCTCGATCGCGCCGGTTTGGAATCGCAGGTGTGCGAGTGCTACGCAGTCGTAAAGAAAGAATTTGCTCGGCTGCTACCGGACGCGCTCCAGCGACAAGGCACTGCCCAAACTCGAACTGCACTGCGGGATGTGCCAGCCCGGACGCCCCATCAAGCAGGCGGTTTCAAATGAACACCGCCAATATCGCGCTCGAACGACAACGCGAGGAATCGTTGCTCAGAACGGGCGCTCTGCAAAGCGCCATTTTCAATAGCGCCAACTTTTCCAGTATCGCTACCGACGCGCAGGGCGTGATTCAGATCTTTAATGTCGGCGCCGAGCGCATGCTGGGCTATGCCGCCGCCGACGTGATGAACAAGATTACCCCGGCCGACATCTCCGATCCGCAGGAATTGATCGCGCGTGCGAAAGCGCTTAGCGCAGAGCTCGGCACCACGATCACCCCGGGCTTCGAGGCCTTGGTGTTCAAGGCCTCGCGCGGGATCGAAGACATCTATGAGTTGACCTATATCCGCAAGGATGGCAGCCGCTTTCCGGCGGTCGTGTCGGTTACGGCACTGCGCGACGCTCAAAATACAATTATTGGCTACCTACTAATCGGCACCGACAACACCGCACGCAAGGCGGTCGAAGCGGAACAGGAAAAACTCGACCAGCGCCTCCGCGACCAACAGTTTTACACGCGCTCGCTGATCGAATCCAACATCGACGCGCTCATGACCACCAATCCGTCGGGGATCATCACCGACGTCAACAAGCAAATGGAGGCGCTCACCGGTTGCACGCGTGACGAGCTGATCGGCGCACCATTCAAGAATTGTTTCACCGATCCGGAGCGGGCCGAGGCCGGCATCAAGCTCGTGCTGGAGAAAAAGAGGGTCACCAACTACGAACTGACTGCGCGCGCCAGGGACGGCACACAAACCGCGGTTTCTTACAACGCGACCACCTTCTACGACCGCGACCGGAGGCTGCAGGGCGTGTTCGCAGCCGCGCGCGACATCACTGAACGTGAACACCTGTATCAGATGCTGCAGGAAAGGAACGTTGAGTTGGAGAGTGCCAGGTCCGTGGCGGAAAAGGCCAATCTCGCAAAATCGGATTTCCTATCCAGCATGAGCCATGAGCTGCGCACGCCGCTAAACGCGGTACTCGGTTTTGCACAAGCGATCGAATCCGGCTCTCCCCCGCCGTCACCATCGCAGAAGCGGCGCCTGGACCAGATTCTCAAGGCCGGTTGGTACCTGCTGGAGCTGATCAACGAAATTCTCGATCTCGCGTTGATCGAGTCCGGCACGGCCACGCTGTCCCGCGAGCCGGTCTCGCTGGTCGAGGTCATGCTCGAGTGCCGCGCCATGA
>CAKKSJ010000380.1 GCA_919902965.1 Burkholderiales bacterium | reverse complement strand
ACAACGGCGGCGCGATTTCCATTTTCTCCACGGGAGCGGTGACGCAAAGCATCGATGTTGCGTCCGGACTGCAAAGCGTTCCGGTCAAGGGTAAAGACGAGCAGGGCGCGCTCAAGGTGTATACATTCAACAGCGGCGCTCAAGCCGGCGTGATCAGCCTGGTGAACGATCTCGCCGACACCGGCAACAGCATGGGACCAATCACGCTGGAGGCGCGGCTCGCGGGCTCGGTCAAGCCGCCGCCTTATGCGGAGAGCAACATCGAGTACAAGAGCGTCAATGGCACCAGGATTTCCGGCATCGGCACCGCGGCCGATTTCTCCCTGGTTGCACCGAGCCAGACCATAGACCTGGTGGCCGGGGCAACACTGAGCGGCGCCAACGTCAATCTGATCGCAACCGCAGGCGATGTGACAGTGAAGTCGGCCATCACAAACGCCCAGGTAAACGACGGCCAATCCGGCGGCTCGCTCAATCTGTATGCGACCGGCAACATCGTATTGAACAATCCCGGCGGCGACAGCGCAGGCGTGGTGATCGGAAGGGATCTGGGCACGCTCGATGCGCAGGGCGACCGGGAGTTCGAGAAGTTCGACCATAAACTGACGCTGATCGCCACGGGCGACATCAAAATCTACGGCTCGGTACAGGTCACCGGCGATCTGGCCTTGCGCGCCAATGCCGGCGCGAATGAGGCCTCCGGACCCGACGGCACGGCCAGTTTCGGCGCGGGCTCCGGCAGCGTGATCATCGCCGGATCCGCGGGCAATCCGGTAGAAGTGCGGGCGAAAAATGTTGTTGTCGGCGTAAGAGACGCCAGCGGCAAGCCCTTGCCGGTGCAGAATCTGTTCATCGACAACAGCGCCAATGCCGCCGACAAGGGCATGTTCCTGGACTCGACCCTGCGCGCCGACAATAAGCTCGACATTTATTTAAACGGCGATCAGGGCGGCGCCGGAACCTCGGGCAATTTTGTGATTACCGGCGGAAGCGCCACGGCAACTTCCGCTGGCCCGGCGCTTTCGGCCGCCAAGAGTTCGGCGCTGGCTGTCGCCCGCGGCGAAGTTGTCACCATACTTGGCGTCAAAGGCGGGACGCAGTCCACGGGGGATGCGAGAACGAATACGGTCAACCCGTCGCTGCCTTACACGACTAACAGCAGCAGCATCGTGCTGCAGGGCGGAACGGCCGTGAGCAATACTGCCGCCGGAGGCGGTGCGCTGGCTGCGGCCGACGCGATCATCCTCGGCACGGTAAGCAAGTTCATCGACATCGGCGGCAATATCGAATTGACCGGTGGCACGGCCAATTCGAAAGACGGTGGCCAGACTTCGGCGGCGGCCAAGATCGACCCGCCCAATCTCTGGATCAATACGGGCGGCTACATTAAGCTAATCGGCGGCGAAGGCGCGGGCGCGCGGGCCGCCATCGTCAACAGCGGCGACATGGAGATCAACGTCGGCGGCAAATTCGATTACACTTATACCCAGTAGTGTCCCAACGTTTTCACGAGAGACGGTTATAGGTTAATGATTGAAATGC
>CAKKSJ010000379.1 GCA_919902965.1 Burkholderiales bacterium | reverse complement strand
CGACGACGGCCTGCTGCAGCTTCTTGAGATCGCCGAGTGTGCGCTCGCGCGGTGCCGGTGGCGTTCCGCACGCGAGTTCGAGCACGATGAGCGGATGGCACAGCACCTGGTCCATCGCAAGCAGCGATTGAAGCACGGGACTGGCACTGCGGAAATGCGCAACCCAAACCGAAGTATCCGCAAGGACCAAACTCACCGGGGCAGAACCTCCGTAGGCCGCCGACGGGGAATGTCCTTCGTCCCTGGGGCCTTGCCACCCAAGGCAGCAAGCCGTTTGCCCGACTGCACTCGCACGAACACCTTCATCGCTTCACGGAACAGATCGCCCTTGTCCATTCCCGGATCAGCGACGTCCAGTGCTCTCTGATAGAGCTCGTCATCAATAGATACGGTTGTTCTCATGTGTAGCCTCCTTGTCATCTAATATGATGCATGATAGCATCAATAACAGTGACGGCAAAGCGCGGTCATCCTGAATCGGTAGGACGTTGTTCCGCGTTGGCGGATCTTGGGTGAGCACTTCCAAGGCACGGTCGCCGACACGCCGCCCCTCAGCCCATTGCCGCTTTCACCAGGGCCGAGTAGCTGGCGTCGTCCAGCCCGCCGCTGGGCGCGAGGTCCGCGCTCTTCTGGAATGCGATCAGCGCTTTCTGGCTGTTGCCGCCGAACAGACCGTCCACGCCGCCGGGCTTGTAGCCTAGATAGGTGAGATAGAGCTGGGCAGTGCGAACCCGCAAGTTGGGCAGAGGGCCGACCTTATACCTCTCGTGGGCGACGGCGAGCTTGCGGTCGTACTGGTTCTTCTGGAATTCCACGCCGTTGTAGCGCCGGGCGAATTCGGCCCAATCGCCGCTCTTGAGATACTTCGCCAGCCCTTTGCCGGCGATGAATCCGGCCATGCCCTGGAACTGGGCGTCCTCCGAGTCGCACATGGCCTTGACCATCGCCTCGACACCGCCGAACCCCGCCGCTTTGGCGTTGAAGCCCATCACCTGGCCCAGGCCCCATGAGGTGCTCGCCAGCGCGGCTTGACGGTCGAGCTTGATCGCGCGCTCCAGGCGCTCGTGCTGGTGCGCCCCCGAGGCGCCATAACCGCCCCAGACCGGATTGCTGAGGTCCGGCGCCGCCGCATCGAACTTCCCGCGGGTGAGCTTGCGAAACCAGTGCCGCTCGAACAGGATCAGCGGCCGCCGGTCCGGCAGGAAGCCGCAGCCCCTGGTCTCGACCGTCATCACCGCCCACAGGGCAGGCGGTCCGACGCCGAGCGCAGCGCCGGCGTCCTTCAAGCCTTGTTCGGATAAGGCTGTGCCTTTGCCTTCGAACATGCCGCCTCCTCCTGCGTTGGTGGAAAACGCCAGAACCGTGGCTGCTCCAAGGAACGTGTGCCAGCAGGATACCCCACGACCATGGAGATGCCAATTTTGCAGTGACCGAGGTAACAATACCTGGTCGCCTAGGCTCGCGAAGGGCCCGCGTGTAAAATGCTCACAATGCATGACCACATGACGCTAGAAACGACGTTATCGAATAATCCAAACTACCGTGAGATCAAGCACTGGTGCGGGTCTTAGGGGCTGTTGACCATAGACGGGAATGAGTCAAGACGCTAACTTCATGCTGGCGGCACTGGAGCAGGCGCGCAAGGCGCAAGCCGCAGGCGAGGTGCCGGTCGGCGCGGTCATCGTGAAAGACGGCGGGATCATCGGCGCCGGGTTTAATGCGCCCATCAGCGGACATGATCCCACGGCGCATGCGGAAATCCGCGCGCTACGCGACGCAGCAAAAAAGCTCGGCAACTATCGCCTGCCCGACTGCGAACTCTACGTAACCCTGGAGCCCTGCACCATGTGCGTAGGCGCGATGCTGCATGCGCGCATCGCGCGACTGATCTACGGCGCCACCGACCCCAAGACCGGCGCCTGCGGCAGCGTGATCGATCTGTTCGCCGAGCCCCGGCTCAATCACCATGCCAACCTCACCGCCGGAGTCATGGCCGAGGAATGCGGCGCGCTGCTGCGCGAGTTTTTTGCCGCAAGAAGAGCGAAGGTCTGAGATGCCGCGCATCGAGGTCCGCCTGGCAGCACAATCCCTGAAATTGTTCGACGACGCGGGAAGTCTGATCCGCGAGTACGTCGTCTCGACCTCGAAAAACGGCGCCGGGGAACAGTGCGACAGCGACTGCACGCCGCGCGGCAGGCACATCGTGCGCGCCAAGATTGGCGCGGACCTGCCGCTCAATACCGTGTTCGTTGGGCGCCGGCCTACGGGCGAGGTTTACACCAGCGAACTCGGCAAACTCCATCCCGGGCGTGATTGGATCCTGACCCGTATCCTGTGGCTGTCAGGCTGCGAGCCGGGCTACAACCGCCTGCGCCAGGTCGATACCATGCGCAGGCTCGTCTACATCCACGGCACCAGCGATGAGCAAGGCATCGGGAAGCCGGTGTCTCATGGCTGCATCCGCATGCGTAACCTTGACGTTATCGAATTATTTGATCGAGTGGCGCCGGGAACGCCGGTGGACATTCTCGAAACCTGATCAGCGCATTAAGAGACCGCGCCAGGTACCTTAGGGTCTGATCCTAGACAGGGCGGCCGGCTTGCTCTCGTTGCAAAGTCTGGTACAGCTCGTAGGCGTGCTCAGGCTTCATCCGTTCATGCACAACTTTGTTGACAGCCTGAATCATGGCCAGCGGGGCATCCGACTGAAAGATATTACGGCCCATGTCCACGCCCGCTGCGCCTTCCTGCACCGCACGATATGCCATTGTAAGAGCGTCGAGTTCAGGCAGTTTCTTGCCGCCGGCCATCACCACCGGCACGGGACAGGAAGCGGTCACCGTTTCGAAGCCTTCGTCGACGTAGTACGTCTTCACGAACTGTGCCCCTAGCTCGGCGCAGATGCGGCAGGCCAGACGGAAATAGCGTGCATCGCGCACCATGTCCTTCCCGACGGCAGTCACGCCGAGCACCGGGATTCCACGCCCGAGTCCGGCGTCGACGAGCCGTGTCATGTTATGCACCGACTGCGACTCGAACTCGCCTCCTATGTAGACCTGCACTGCGACAGCCGATACGTTGAGGCGCGCAGCGTCGTCCATGTCCACCGCAATATGCTCGTTCGAAAGCTCTTTGAGGATGCTCGGCCCGCCGCTCGCGCGCAGCACAACGCCGCTCTGTAGTGACGCGGGGATGGTGCTGCGCAGTATGCCGCGGGTGCACATCAGGGCGTCCGCGTTCTGTAGCAGAGGAACGATCGTGACGTCAACACGCTCGAGACCGGCGGTGGGACCTTGAAAGTAGCCGTGGTCCACGGCCAGCATCACGGTCTTGCCGGAGCCAGGCTGGAAGATGCGCGAAAGCCGGTTCTGCATTCCCCAGTCCAGGGCGCTGGCGCCACGGACATTCGACTGCGCCGCTTTCATGGGTATGTCGAGAAAGTATTCCTTGGTGTCCTTGAGATTGTCGGTGTCAGCCATGCTCATGCTTCCTCTTATGTGTGTGTGCAAGAAACCCGGATCTGCGTAGACCCAGGTTCACGGCGTTCAGTTGCCATGATCAATTTTCAAAAAGCATGCGGATCTTGCCCGCGTCCGGCCGCGTGATCACGCCCTTTTCTGTAATTAAACCCGTGATCAGCGTGGCCGGGGTGACGTCGAAAGCAGGATTGAAGACGCTGACGCCGTCGGGCGCCCAGCGCAGGCCGCGAAAACCAGTGACTTCCGACGGGTCACGCTCCTCGATCGGAATGGCGCGGCCATCGGCGATGGCGACATCGATGGTGGAGAGCGGCGCCGCCACGTAGAACGGAATGCGATGGCGCTCGGCCAGCACCGCCACGGTGTAGGTGCCTATTTTATTTGCGGTATCGCCGTTAGCGGCGATGCGGTCGGCGCCGACGACGATGACATCGACGCGGCCCTGCTGCATCAGATGGCCCGCTATGTTGTCAGTTACCAGCGTGACCGGAATTTCTTCCTGCACCATCTCCCAGGCCGTCAGCCGCGCACCCTGCAGATACGGGCGGGTTTCGTTGGCAATGACGCTGATGCGCTTGCCGGCGTCGCGCGCCGAGCGGATTACGCCTAGCGCGGTGCCGTGGCCGGCGGTGGCAAGTGCGCCGGCATTGCAATGGGTCATAATGCGCGCGCCGTCTGCGATCAAAGCTGCGCCGTGGCGGCCGATAGCGCGGCATATCTCGATATCGTCGCTGTGTATCTGGCGCGCGAGTTCGAGCATCGCCGCGGCTGACGCCTGGGTCGAGTCGTTGCGGGTCTGCGCGTGGCGCTGGCGCATGCGCGCGATCGCCCAGAATAGATTGACCGCGGTCGGACGGCTTGCCTCCAGCACCTTGAACGCTTGTTGCAGCGCGGTGTCGAATTGCGCGCGCGGCGCGCCGGCGTGTCGCTGCGCTTCCACCGCCACGCCGTAGGCGGCGGCGCAGCCGATGGCCGGCGCGCCGCGCACCACCATGTCGCGTATCGCCGCCGCCGTTTGCGCCGCATCCTCGCAAGCGACATATTCGAATTCCAGCGGCAGCCGCCGCTGGTCTATCAGTTCCAACTGGTTATTGCGCCAGCGCAGGGTCTCCACGTTTAGGCTTTCGACTTTCATGATTTAGATCACTCTTTCGTTGCCGCCGTCCACCGGAACCTGCGCCGCTGTCGTTTTCGCAAACAGGGGGCCGCACATTTCGGCGGCGAGTTCGGCGACGTCGCGGCTCTTGACTTCGGTCTTGAGCACGTTATTCGTCTTGTACTCCTCCACCGTAAGACCGTAGTGTTTCGCCCTCTGCGCCAGCACCGCTTCGCTCCATATGCCAGTGTCGAACACGGCGTTCGGGTGCAAGGAGTTGATGCGTATGCCGTCCGCACCCCATTCCAGCGCGGCGACTCGCGCGAGTTGGTTGAGCGCGGCTTTGGATGCTGAGTACGCGGCCGCGCCCGGTCCAGGTGCGGGCACGTTCTTGGAACCGATCACCACCACGCGCCCGCCCTTGGGGGCGAGTTTGAGCAGGGGATGACAGGCGCGCAGCAGGAACAGATTGGCGTCGAGGTTGATTGCCATGACCTTGCGCCATTCCTCGCTAGTCAATTCGCTGATTTTGCGCGTCGCCGCGAATATGCCGGCATTCAACACCAGCATGTCCAGCCCGCCATAGGCAGTCACCGCGCGTTCTAGCGCCGGGCCGATTGTGCGCTCATCGCTGAGGTCACAGCGCAAGCCAAGAAAATCCTTGCGCTGGTATAGCGTCTCGACCGCGGGATTGATATCAAGTCCGACGACGGCCGCGCCGCGCGCGAGCAGAGAATCCACGCAGGCCTTGCCGATTCCGGAAGCGGCGCCGGTAACCAGGGCGATTTCGCCGGCAAAGGGCGGCAGCTTCCCGTCTTTTCTCAATTTCGCCTGTTCCAAGTCCCAGTATTCGACCTCGAATAGATCTCGCGCTGGCAGGGCGACGAAGCCGCCCAGCGCCTGGGACCGTTGCATCAGCTTCATGCTGTGCTGATACACATCGGCGACGATAGCCGCGTCCTTTGCGGTACGACCGGCTGCGGCGAGTCCGAATTTCGGATTGAGCACCACGCGCGGTGCCTGATCCAGCATTATCTTGCGTTCCTTCGTGAGCGGAGCGTGCTCGTCGAAATAGGTTTTGTACGCGCTTGCGTAGGCGTCGACGTCGGTGCCGAACATGGGTATGCGCTTAGTGTAGATGATATGGTCCGGCGTGACTGGCCCCTGCTGCGACAGCGTACCCACGTCCGCCCGCTGGGCAAACGCGCGGGACTCGTCATCCGCATGGGTTGCCGTGATCAGGGGGGCGCCGGCGGCAGCCGACAATTGACGCCGCAGTTGTGCCTGCTGCAGCATATCGATGCTGGCCGGCGCGGTGGCGCGCACCGGCAGGTCCCAGGCGCGCTCGCGTTTCAGGTAGTCCTCGGCGCGGCCGACTAGATCGATCATGCGCTCGTAGGATTGCTTTGCGGTGTCGCCAAAAGAGAATATTCCGTGATTCAACAGCACCATGCCTATCGTATTGGCGCCGGCCTGGCGCGGATATTCGCGCGCGCACAGCCGCGCCAGATCGAAACCCGGCATGATGTACGGGATGATTACCACCGCATCGCCGTAGAGTCCGCGCACGCGACGCTCTCCGTCGGCGGTATCGGTGATGGCCAGCACCGCGTCAGCGTGGGTATGGTCGACAAACTTATGCGGCAGGCAGGCGTGCAGAATGGTCTCGACCGATGGCGCCGGCGCCGATGCCCTGAGCATGTGCGTGGCAAGCTGGTTGACCATCTGCGTGTCCGACAGCGTGTCGAGCTGCGCCAGCCGCTGCAGATGTTCCAGTCGCACCGGGGCGAAACCGGCTGCCTCTATGGTTTCCAGGTCCCAGCCGCTGCCCTTGATGTAGAGAACGTTTTCATCCTCGCCGAACAAGTTCTTTTCTGTCAGCTTGACCGAGGTATTGCCGCCGCCGTGCAACACCAGGGTCTTGTCGCGCCCGAGCAGGCGCGAAGTGTAGACGCGCAACTCCAATTCACTGCGGCATTGTGCCGCTTCCTTGTCGTTCCAGAGGTTCAGCATGCTTATCTCGCGGGGAAGGCGCGTATTATAACCGCCATGCCGACGCAGTCATTTTCTATCCGTATCTGCAACTGGGAACAGGCGCACGCCGAGGCGCGCCGCATACGCGAGCTGGTATTCGTGCAAGAACAAGGCGTGCCGCCGGAATTGGAAATGGACGAGCACGACGCGCATTGCGATCACGCGCTCGCCCATGCGGCCGATGGCCGGGCGGTGGGGACAGGACGCCTGCTGCCCGACGGTCACATCGGGCGCATGGCGGTGTTGAAAGAGTGCCGCGCCAGCGGCGTGGGCGCGCTGCTGCTGCAGGCCCTGGTGGAACAAGCGCGCAAACGGGGGCATGCGACGGCGCGCCTGAACGCACAATCTTATGCCGCCGGATTTTATCGCCGCTTCGGTTTCGAGATCGCCGGAGCGGAGTTCATGGAAGCCGGCATTCCGCACGTCGCGATGCAGCGTAATCTCGTCAGCGCTCGAGGTGAAAGCGCAGACTGAGCGTTGCCCCGGTCTCGCCGCCGCGCAGTATGGTGCATTCATTGAAACTGACTCCACCGTCGCTTCCGAACAGCACGGCCGTCGAGGCGCGCGTGCCATATTGCGGGGAAACGATCAGCGCCGGTGACAGCACGCGTTCCATTTCCGTACCGATTCCGGTATCGGGCAGCTCGCCTGGCCCTGCCGGTTCACGATCATGCAGCAAATCCAGCAGCGCTTCCGCGCTGGGTTCGTGTGCCAGCGCCGCCTGCAGGCGCTGTTTTCCGCGTACCACTTTGGGCCAGGGCGTATCGAGCAGATGATTCGACAGCCCGTGTATGCCGGACGGCACCTGCCGCACCAAGCCTTCGCGGCTGCAAAAATAGAACACGCCGCCGATGTCGCCGGTCAGCAGGCTGAAACCATTGTATCGCGGCGCCGACAGCGCAATTTCTTCGAGATAGGCCTGCGGCTCCAGGTCGGAGGTGAGAAAGCCGCTCACCAAGCCGCCGCGTGTTGGCGCGTCGGTCTTGCGCTCACTCGGATCGCGAAAATTGGTGAGCGCGGCGAAACGGCCTTTGCGCGTCACGCCCAGCCAGGTGCCCATGCCCTCCAAATCGCGTCCGCCAAGGATATGCGGATGATCCTGCCAGAACGCCGCTATTGCCGTCGGCCGTGCGTAATATTCGTCGCGATTGGCTGCGATAAGCAGGGGATAGGCTGGGTGCGCAGCGTGCGCGAACAGGATCAGGCACATCGAAGCGAGCTCAGGGAACCGGATAAGGCAGGGGCTGGATGTTCAGCAGCGGCCCGTCGGCGGATTGAAAACGCAGCGCGGCTTGCGCAATGGCGGCCGTTTGCACTACAGCCAGCAAATCATAGCCGCCGTCTGGCGCCGCTTGTGCATTGACCACCATGCCGCTGGCCTGCGTGTCCGGGCTGCTGCCGAACAAGGCATCGCCTGCCTGCGGCGGCGTGGCAGCCTCGATGTGGGCGAGGACCATGCGGCGCTTGGGCTGTCCGAGATACTGGGTACGCGCGATGATTTCCTGCCCCGGGTAGCAGCCTTTCTGAAAGTTCACCGCGCCGATCAGTTCCATATTGGCCATCTGCGGCACGAATTGCTCCTGCGTGGCAGGCGTGATCAGCGCGAGGCCGTTGCGGATTTCCAGCCATTCCCAGCAGGGCGCGCCGACCGGGGTCAATGTGGCGGCCAAGCTGTCCCACAAGCGCTTTGCCGATTCGAGGTTTGCGATCAGTTCAAACCTTGCACCGGGCAACGCGATCAATGTGCCAAGGTCCGGGTCGTGAACGACTTGATGCGCCTGTTGCGGGAGCACGGGAAACAGCACGCGCAAGGCCTCAGCGGCGCCTTTGCCAGCCAAGCCGAGGACCGGGCGTGCGTCGCTGGCGTCGACCAGTTTCACTTTGGCACGCAGTACGAACATGCTCAATCGTTTTTGCATTGCCGGCAGCAGGCTACGCGCAAGTTGCAGGCTATACGTGTGCTCCTGCGGCCAAAGCAGGAAATTGGCCAGCATGCGCCCTTTGGCCGAGCAGTAGCCGGCGTACTCGCTGCGACCCGGAGCGAGTTGTCGTAGGTCATTGCTGAGCTGGGCGTGGAGGAAGCTCTGCGCGTCCGCGCCGCTGCACTCCAGCAGCCCCAGGTGGGTCAACGGGGCTACAATGCCGCCATCGCGCGTGGCGCGCAGTTCAGCCGCAGCATCGCCGAAATGGAGCAGGGCGCCCGCCTCGATACGGGCATGGCGCGCGAGCAAGAAATCCTGCCATTCAGTAGTCATCGCTGTCCTGCAGACTTGGATAATGTCTTAAGTATGCGTGATAATATGAAATTCAAGCAGCGATTATAGCCTCAGCAAACTCCAGTCAGCCCTGCACGGATAAGCTCGCAAACGAATGTGGTCATGGATCAAGCGCATTTTCCTACTCGCCCTGTGCTTAACGCTGTTGTCGGCCGGAAGCCTGGGCTGGTATGCTCTAAACCCGCTGAATCTGCGTTCTGATCCCACGCAATTTTCGATTAAACCGGGCAGCAGCTTGAAAAGCGCAACGCGGCAGATTGTCGATTCCGGCGTGGAACTGAACGCCTGGCAATTCAATTTGCTTGGCCGCTTGCTGGGCCGGGCGGGCGCGATCAAGGCCGGCAGCTATGAGATCGGCGGCGGCATCACGCCGCTGGCTTTGCTGGACAAGCTGACCCTGGGAGTAGTAGTCCAGGCCGAGCTGGTATTCGTGGAAGGCTGGACCTTCAGGCAGCTGCGCGCAGCACTCGACGCCGATCCCGACATAAGGCACGACACTGCCGGGCTCGGTGATGCCGAGATCATGGCGCAACTGGGCGCAGCCGGACGCAGCCCGGAAGGCTTGTTCTTTCCGGATACTTATCGCTTCGGCAAAGGCAGCAGCGATTTGGACGTGCTTAAACAGGCTTATGCGGCGATGGACAGACAGCTTCAAAGGGCCTGGGAACTGCGCGTACCCGATCTGCCGTATAGCGACCCTTATGAGGCCTTGATCATGGCGTCGGTGATCGAGAAAGAGACCGGACAATCAGACGATCGCGCGCTGATCGCAGGCGTATTTGTCAATCGCCTGCGCATCGGCATGCCGCTGCAGACCGACCCCTCGGTAATTTACGGGATGGGGGAGCAATTCGACGGCAATCTGCGCAAGAAAGACCTGCGCAAGGATACACCGCACAATACCTACACGCGGGCCGGGCTGCCGCCGACGCCGATCGCCATGCCCGGTCTGGCTGCGCTGCAAGCCGCCCTGAATCCGGCCAAGACCAAGGCCTTGTATTTTGTCGCGCGCGGCGACGGTTCGAGCGAGTTTTCGCGCAATTTGGCCGAGCATGAACGCGCGGTATCCAAGTACCAGCGGCGCGGGAAGCGCTAGTATGCGCGGCAAATTCATCACCCTGGAAGGCGTCGATGGCGCGGGCAAGAGCACCCACCTGGACTGGATCGCAGCGCGCCTGGAAGCGGCGGGAAAGAAAGTGCTGCTTACACGGGAGCCCGGCGGCACGCCGCTGGGCGAAGAACTGCGCAAACTGCTGCTGACGCAAGCCATGCACCTCGAAACCGAGACCCTGCTCATGTTCGCCGCGCGACGCGAGCACCTGGAGCAATTGATCCTGCCGGCATTGGCCGCGGGTACCTGGGTGCTTTCGGATCGCTTTACCGATGCGACTTTCGCCTATCAAGGGGGCGGTCGCGGGCTGGAATTGCGGCGTATCGAAACTCTGGAAAGCTGGGTTCATCAGGACCTGCAGCCGGACCTGACACTGATTTTCGACCTTTCGGTGGAGGAGGCCAAGCGCCGGCGTCTGGCGGCTACGCCGGATCCTGACCGTTTCGAGCAGGAAAACCTGGGTTTTTTCGAACGGGTCCGCTCAGTTTATCTGGCGCGCGCAGCGCAATATTCAGGGAGAATCAAGCTGATCGATGCCAGCCGAAGCGTCGCTGATATTCGTAAAACACTTGAAGAATATATTATAACACTATGTCAATAAACTATTATCCTTGGCAGAATGAGATCTGGAATCGTCTGGCCGCCATGCAGGCCCGCCTGCCGCACGCACTGCTGTTCCACGGTCGCTCCGGTATAGGCAAGCTGCATCTGGCACAGGTTTTGGCGCAGTCGCTGCTGTGCGAGAACCGCTCGGATGAGGGGCTGGCCTGCAATCTGTGCCCGGCATGCGTTTGGTTTGCCGCCGGCAATCATCCCGATTTTCGCCTGATTCAGCCGGAAGCGCTGGCGCCGGCCCTGGATGAGCCTGAATTGGAAGAGGGCGTTGAAGACAGCAAGAAGAAGGCGAGCAAGCAGATCAAAATCGAACAAATCCGCGCGCTGAGCGATTTCCTGAACCTGGGTTCGCATCGCAATGGCTATCGCGTGGTATTGATCTGCCCGGCCGAAAGCATGAATCCAGGTTCGGCCAATGCCCTGTTGAAAAGTCTGGAAGAGCCCTCGGCCGGCGTAATTTTTCTGCTGGTCTCGCACCAGCCCAGCCACTTGCTGGCGACGGTGCGCAGCCGCTGTCACGCCTTGGCGCTGAGCTTGCCGCCGCGGGAATTGTCGCTGCGTTGGCTGCAGGAGCAGGACAGCAAGGCCACGCCTGCAACGCTCGCCTTTGCGGGCGATGCGCCGCTGGAAGCGGCTGAATTGCCGGAGGAAGAGGCGGAAACACGGCGCAGGCTTTTCGATCTTCTGAGCCTACCGGCAAGCAGTGCGCTGGGGCTGGCTGATTTCTGCCAGCGGCTGCAAGCGCACGCCGTGGTCGATTGGATGCTGAAATGGACCTACGATCTGATCGCGCTCTCGAGTAAAAGCAAGGCACGCTATAACATCGACCACGAAAAGAAACTCAGCGCCCTGGTTCAGCGCATGCCATTGGCGCAGCTGCTGCGCTTCTACACCGCGCTGTCATCCTTGCGGGCGATTTCAGAACACCCCTTGAACGCCAGGTTGTTTTTCGACGATCTGTTCATTTCATACAAAGAGATAGGCTAGGCCCGGCATGCTGGTCGACTCGCATTGCCATATCGACTTCGAGCAATACGCCGATCGCATCCCGCAGATTCTCAATAATATGGCGAGCAACCGGGTCACGCATGCCCTGTGCATATGCGTAAATCTCGTGGATTTTCCACGGGTTTTAGCCTTGGCAGAAGCGCATTCGGAGCTCTCGGCCTCGGTCGGCGTGCATCCTGACCAGGCCGAGGATGCCAGTCCGGGGACAAATGATCTGATCGAACTCGCACAGCACCCGAAAGTCGTCGCAATAGGCGAAACCGGACTGGATTATTACCGCCAGGAGGGAGATCTGGAGTGGCAAAGAACGCGCTTTCGCACCCACATTCAAGCTGCGCGCACATGCAGTAAGCCATTGATTATTCATACCCGGGACGCTGGTGAGGACACTTTGCGCATCCTGCGCGAAGAACGTGCCGACGAGGTCGGCGGGGTAATGCACTGTTTCACCGAGTCCCTGGAGTTTGCGCTGGCAGCCATGGATTTGAATTTCTATATTTCCTTCTCCGGCATTGTCACCTTCAAGAATGCCCTGGCAATCAAACAGGTGGCAAAAACCCTGCCGCTGGATCGCATCCTGGTCGAAACGGATTCTCCGTATCTGGCACCGGTACCGCATCGCGGCAAAACCAATGAACCGGCCTGGGTACTGCATGTGGCCGAGGAAATCGCCCGCTTGCGGGAAGTCCCTCTGGAAGCGGTGGCAACTGCCACGAGCGCTAATTTCTTTCGTCTGTTCAAGCCAGTTTTAAACTATAAACGACATTAGAATATCAAACTATGCTATTGAGAATATGCTTTATTATTGTCTTGGTAAGCCGGAGTTTTTCGGCCCTGGCCGATTCTTATGATGACTTGCTGGCTGCAGTAAGAATGAACAACGTCGCCGCGGCAGAAGCTCTGTTTGCGCGTGGAATGGACGTGAACACCAGCGATCCCGGCGGTAGCAGCTTGCTCATGATCGCGGTTACGGAGGGTCATACGGCGATGGCCCAGCGCTTGCTCGGGCGGCAGGCCAAGATCGGCTCCCGAAATCAGTACGGTGAGACGGCTTTGATGCTGGCTGCTGCCAAGGGTAGTAAGGAGCTGGTCAAACTGTTAGTGGACCATGGCGCCGCGATCAATGATTCAGGATGGACTCCGCTGATTTACGCCGCCTGGAGCGGCCATACCGATATCGTCAGGTATCTGCTGGACAAGGGGGCGGATATCGATGCGGTTTCCGCTAGCGGTGTTTCCGCGCTGATGATGGCCGCCCGGGGTGGGCATTTCGAAACTGTCAAGCTGTTGCTCTGGGAGGTAGCGGATCCAAATATCAAAACCGAGTCGGGGGTTACGGCCCTCGCTTGGGCCTTGAAAGGGGGGAATACCGAAATAGCGGAACTGCTGAAACAGGCAGGAGCGAAGGAATAGCTTAGGTGTTGGATTTGTTATCTGGCATTATTTTACATAATACACATATGCGCATAATGCGGCTGCCGGGAATGGTCCCGGCCTTAATTCCAGCGATCCTGCGGTGGGATGGGCAGTGAAAACACGGGTACCCCTTCCTCATGCAGATTTTCGGCTTCGGCGCGGGTCGAGACGCCGCGTATGCTGCGCTGGGGCGCTTCCTGGTGATAGATTTTGAGGGCCTCTTCGGCAAACCGCTTGCCCACGTCTTCGCTGTGGGTCAGGATGTAGTCGATAATGCGAGTAGCGTCAAACTTCCCGGCCTCAAGCGGCTCGGCAGTTGGCTGGGCCGGCGCGACGGCCTCCGACGACTGCTTCCTGATTTTTGCCGTCGGCAGTTTTTCTACATGTTCGCCACCGCACACCGGGCAAGCAAGCAAACCGCGGCTTTGCTGTGCGGCAAAATCGTCGCCCGAGGCGAACCAGCCCTCGAAGCGATGCTGTTCCCGGCAGATTAGTTCAAATACGATCATGTATGCGCCTATGACTTCATTCTAGCCTATATGGTGCTGGAATTCGGAATCTAAAGCACACCGTCGTGCTTTTCCTGTTGGGACGACTTCTGGTCGCACTGCGTTGCCAGGTCAGCATTTTGGTGCCAGGGACCGGAATCGAACCGGCATGCCGGGATTAGCGGCGGCGGGTTTTAAGCCCGCTGTGTATACCAATTTCACCACCCTGGCGAACATGCGAATGATACTGGAGTACGCCGGCTTCTTGAAAGAGGTCAAAAATTTACGGGCGCAAATAACTGTGCTACATTTGAACCAGATATAGAAGTAATCACCAGCAAAGAACGTGATTTTCTGGAAGAATCAAATTTAGTTCCATGCGTACGCAAACCGGAGTAGGCAGTGATTCTTGGTATGTGCTTTCGCATTCGGAAAAACATGGGTCTCCTCGACCCGTCCAAGTTCAGGCATCGGGAGTAAGAATTTCATGACGCATTCATTTTCGATCAAGCGGACGCTGCTCGCACTGGGTTTATGCTTGTGGGTAACGGGAAATTCCGCACTCGCTGCGGAAGTCGATCTTGACAAAGCGGACGCCCTGGTGAAACAGGGCAAAGCCGCGGAAGCCTACTCCCTGCTCGAACCGTTTGAGTTCCAGCAATCCGGCAATATAAAATTTGACTACCTTTTGGGCATCGCCGCCCTCGATAGCGGCAAGCCGGATAAAGCCACCATCGCGTTCGAACGGGTGCTGGCAGTCGATCCAAATTTTGCCGGCGCGCGCATCGACATGGGGCGCGCCTACTTTCAACTCGGCGACTTCGCGCGCGCCAAAGTTGAATTCGAATCCGTGCTGACGCAAAACCCGCCCGCGGCCGCAAGAGCAACCATAGACAAATACCTGGCGGCGATCGAGAAACAGGAGAACGCGAGCAAGACCAAGTCGTCCGGGTACATCGAAGCCACCCTGGGCCACGATTCCAATGTCAATTTCGCCACCAGTGATTCACAGATTGCCGTACCTGCTTTGGGGAATCTGATCTTCACCCTCAACCCGAGCAGCGTCAAAGCCCCGGACAGCTATAGGGGACTCGCCTTCGGCGGCGAGGTCGAACACCGGATCACGCCGGAATTTGGCTTGTACGCCGGCGCGGACATGCGCGCGCGCAGCAACAATACCCTGGACCAGTTCGATTCCGACAGCTTCGACGCGCGGGCCGGCCTCGCGCTGGGCTCTGGCGCGAACACTTACCGCCTTGGCGCCATCGGCGGCAGATATGTGCTCGACGGTAAAACCAACCGCGACACCAGCGGTCTTAGCGCCGAGTGGCGCCATCTTGTCAACCCCGCCAATCAAGTAAGCACCTTCGGGCAGTACGCCCGCTTCCGTTTCGAGCCGACCATCAGCGTCAACGATTTCGAGCAATCCATTTATGGTGTGAATTGGCTGCGTATTCTGAACGAAGGCAAAGGCCTGCTGTCGGCCACCATGCTTTACGGCGAAGAGCGCGCCCCGCTACGCGCCGACGGCGGCAAGGGTTTCACCGGATTGCGCCTGGGCGGGCAGATGCGGCTCAATGATAAAGCGGAAGTGTTCGCAGGACTGGGAGCGCAGTTCGGCAAATTCGATACGGCCAACGCGGCTTTCAGTCCGCCGGGAGAAACACTGACCCGGGATGACAAGCAATACGATGCGAACCTCGGCCTCAACTGGCATTTCGACAAAGCCTGGACGCTGCGGCCGCAGGTATCGTACCTGCGCAATGATTCCAATATCGTGATTTACCAGCACAAACGAACCGACGTGTCGGTCACGATCCGTCGCGACTTCAAATAATTCTTGCAGAGGGTAATCGCCATGCAGTTTTCCTGGAAAAATCCGCTGAAGGCTCTTCCCGTTCTGTTGGTTCTCGCCGCTTATGCGGGTGCTGTGTTCGGCGCTGCCGGAAATGTACAGTTCGTGATCGGCGACGTAAAACTCGTCACCAAGGCGCGCGAGACGCGCGCCTTGCAAAAAGGTGCAGAAATCAATGAAGGCGACAGAATAATCACCGGCGCCAGTTCCTCGGCGCAAATCAAAATGGTGGATGGCGGGTTCATCGCGATCCGACCCAATACCGACATGGGTTTCGACACCTACCGCTATAGCGGCAAGGAAGACGGTTCGGAAAGCGCCGTCGTTTCGCTGTTGCAGGGCGGGTTTCGCACGATTACCGGCGTAATCGGCCGCACCAACAAGCACAATTACAATATAAAAACGGAAACTGCGACCATCGGAATTCGAGGCACCGACCATGAGCCCATGGTGATCCTGGCACCAGCGCCAGGGCAAATCGCAATCGCGGAGCCCGGCACCTACGACAAAGTCAACGTCGGCGTCGCGTTCATCCAAACCGATGCCGGCAGCGTGGATATTCAACAAAACCAGGTTGGATTCGCGCCGGTCACCAAAGCCGCGCCTGTGATCCTGCCGAAAATACCGCCATTCTATAAGCCGACGCCAGCACCAGGCCCGCAGCAGGCCAGGGAGGAATCCAAGGAAGGGGGCCAGAAGGAAACCGCGGCGGCGGCGCCTGGGGAGAAAGCTGCCGAGGCGCCGGCGGCAATTCGCGATACGGCCGTGGTCGATCCGACCAGTACCGTCCCCGCCGCACCTGCAGTGGCCGCTGTTGCAGCCGCTCCCGCGGTCATTGCGCCGGTTATCGCCGTGACGGCGACCGGTGCAACGGGCGAAGTCCTGAATACCACGACGCAAACCACGGCAGCTGCAGGCGGGACCGCAGCGCCGACACCGATAACGCCGACCGTGTCTACCAGTGTGGTGAATTTCACCAGCACCTCCGTGCTGCGCGATGAAGTGCTGTGGACGACGACCCAGATTGCAGCCGGGACCAATCCGGCAGTGACCACTTATATTGTCAGCGACAAGAACAGAGAGAGTCTGGTCAACAACTCGAGCGGCTCACCCTCGACGCCATTGACTACGCCATTGACAACGCCGGTAATACTCACCGGACCGACGGGCAACACCAACTTTCTGTTCGACACAAACGGCAATCTGCGGCAGATACTCGATACGCCACACGTGGTTTTCGATCATGGCAATGACGTCCCCGGGAGCTCGACCCAGTTTGCGGTGCCCACTCCGCTCGCAAACGCGCAGCTGACATTTGGCAGCGGTGCAACGGCGCCGGAGAATTATTTCGACCCGGCCACCAGCGTCCGCTTCGGGCGCTGGACCGGAGGCGCTGTCAACGTCAAAGACCTGGCGACGGGAACCAGCTACATTGAGTCTCTGATTGCTCCGGACGGCAGCGCGCGCAGCCTGCAGTGGGTGGTCGCGCAAATGCCGAGTTCCCTGCCGCTGACGGGCGAGTTTCATTACACGCGCATCAACGATGCGTCGGGCGCAGCCTCATACGCGACCGCGCCGACCGATAGCTACGGCAACGCCGGCAAGCTCGAGGGTGCGCGGCTCAGCGCCGACTTCACCAACATGAAGGCCAGCGCCGGACTCAGAATCACCATGCCCAGCGGCCCGGCGGGTTCTCTAGGCATCCAGAACCTGAGCGCGCGTTTTGACAATGCGCCGATTTCGAATGGCGGATTCAATGTGAGCAGCGGCGCGTCCAACAACCCGGCGGGCACCGACAATCTGCATGTCAGCTGCTACGGACCTGGCTGCGCGCCCGATATATCGACTGGCGTATCGGCTTATGGTGGGCGCATCAGGGGTGCCTTTGACAGCGCGACCGGTAACGCCGGCACAGCGGATGGCGCGTTCTACCGTTACACCTTCAATACAGACTATGGCAGCAATGCAGTGACGCCGCCCGCTGGTCGAGTGGTTGACGACTATATCAATGGCCTGGTGGCCTTCAAACAGGGTCCACAGATTGTGCTTCCGACCAGCGCTGCCTATCCGGTGGCGGCCCCTATAGGTCCGGTGGTGGTGGCTGCGGAATACGGCTACACGCCCAGCGGAATCAATTCAATTAACAGCGGCGGGCGTTACTGGACCGATAACCCGTCCGCGAATCTGGTGACGGATGCGGCGGGAAACCTGGTTTCTATTGAGGAATCAAATACGGCGTTCGCCGACGGTAAATCACTGAAGCTTTCCGGTGGTGCGGCGAATCCGGCGACGCCGACGGCTTTCGCCATAGGCAGCACCGCGACAGCGACCGACGGCAGCATCCTGCTGGGCTGGCAAGCGCCCACGCCGGGCCTGACGGTTAGCGGCATTGATTACCTAGGTTGCTTCGGCATTGGCTGCGCGGCGAGTCCGACGCCGCGGACCGTCCTTGGAGACGGGCTGGCCTGGGTGCGCGGCCCGGCGCCTTTTCCGGCCTACTTGCCGGGTGCAATTGCAGGCTATTCCAATTCATCCGGCCTGGTCGTGCCGGGAACAGCCACCTACAACCTCGGCGCCTCGATTTTGCACGACCAGAACGGCGCCACCGGCACGGTTAATTCTGCCGGGCTGACGGTCAACTTCAGCAATGCGTCGGTCAGCTTCAATATGCAGGCGACTACGGCAGCGGGCAACTGGCTTGTTTCCGCGCCCGGCATAAGTCTGAATCAGGAAGGCTCGTTCAACGCACACGCCGGGAATTCGAGCACGACCATATTTTCAGGCACTACGGTACAACCGACCAATGCGCATAACACCATGAGCATTAGCTTAAGCGGCGGCAGCGGCACCTATGGCAGTGTCGAAGGACAATTGATGGGTATCGGCGTCGGCGGCGCGGGAGTTGCCTATAACCTGAATGGCTTCCTGCCCTGCACGCCCGGTCCTTGTCCGAACGCAACTGCAGCCGGTGCGCTCGCGTTCGGCCTGAGCGGAACGCCCTATAGTACGCTGACGCCCTATCATATCGCCTTGAACGTGCCTGGCATGACTGCGGCGGGCGAGTTTGACTCGAAAGAAAACACCCGCATTGACGGCGGCTTCCTGTCGGCCTACCGGACCCAGTTCGTCAACAATTACCCGGTAAAGGTCGACGGGGAACTGCCGGTCGTAGTGAGCAACGGGTCTCCGTGCACGATCAACTGCACCAACGTCAATCATTTTCCAGTCGTGTACTCGGTCGCGGGCGCCACCGGACCGGCGTCGATCGGAACTGCAACTCTGGTCGAGTCGGGCTTCGATCCCGTCACCGGCATGCGCTGGGGCCGCTACGGCAACGGCACCATCGGCGTCACCGACCGTATCAGCGGTGTATCGCTGGGCACGCTGGATGTGAGCCTGCAGAGCGTGCCCTTCATCATCAGCAGCAATCAGTCTGGCCCGACAGTGCTGCCGACCACCGGGACGTTCAACTATGCTTTCGTAGGTGGCACTGCGCCGATTGACAGCAAAGGCAATGTGGGGGCTGCTCTTACCGCGGCGAACGCCAGCTTGAACGCGAATTTCACCGCGCAGACGGTCGATGCCACGCTCAGCAATCTTGTCGTGGGCGGCAATACCTGGGGTGCAAGCGCTACCGGTCTACCGATTAGCAGCAATGTTTTCCAGGCTGAGAAAAAGCTCGGCGCCACTGGCAGCTTGAATGTAACGAGTTCCTTGGGCACCAGCACCGCGGGCAGGTTGGTCGGTGGCTTTACCGGATCGACGGGCGCTGGTGTGGGCATGGCGTACTCGCTCAATCACGGCGGCAACAGTTCCCAGAATTCAGCCGCGGTCACCGTTTCGGGCGTAGCAGCGTTTAAACGCTAGTACAAATCGCCCGCGCCCTACCGGCGCGGGCCGCCCTGCCCCGTTTCACTACGATTTCGCTCAAAGCATTGGGCACGCTGTTGGCGGTTCTTCGCCAACGCGCGCCACCATAGGGTGACCATCTGAAAGCTCTGCGTTTTCCATTCTTCTACGGCTGGGCCATCGTAGCCGTGTCCTTTGTCACCATGGGTGTTGCGGTCAACGCACGCACTGCGTTTTCCCTGCTGTTCCCGCCCATACTCGAGGAGTTCGGCTGGGAGCGCGGTGTGACGGCCGGCGCATTTTCCTTCGGCTTTTTCATCTCGGCGATCCTGAGCCCCCTGCTCGGCCGTTTGATGGACCGCCACGGGCCGCTGGTCGTGCTTGAAGCGGGTGTGGGCATCATGGGCGCCGGGCTGCTGCTGGCCGCGCATGTCAGCCAGCCCTGGCAGCTTTACCTCACGCTCGGGGTGCTCGTAGGCGCGGGCAGCGTGGCGCTGGGATTTACCGGCCAGGCGCTGCACCTGCCGAACTGGTTCGTGCGCCGCAGGGGGCTGGCAATGAGCATCGCCTTCTCCGGCGTAGGCATAGGCTCCATTGTGTTGCTGCCTTGGCTGCAGACGATCATCGAGCACGCCGGCTGGCGTGCTGCCTGCACCGGCATGGCGATTCTGGTTTTCGCGCTGCTGGCGCCGCTCAATCTGCTCATCCGGCGCCGGCCCGAAGACCTCGGCACGGGAGCGGACGGTGATGTCGTTGCGCCCGTGTCCACCGCCGCCAAGCCGCACGCGAACATCATCGATCATGCCTGGACTTCTATCGACTGGACGCTCGCGCGGGCGCTGCGCACGGCGCGCTTCTGGTGGATTGCGCTCGGCTATTTTTGCGGCCTGTTTTCCTGGTACGCAGTGCAGGTGCATCAGACCAAATACCTGATCGAATCCGGATTCGCGCCGATGTATGCGGCCTGGGCGCTGGGTTTCGTCAGCTTCGCCGCAATCCCGGGGCAAATCGCGCTTGGGCACATTTCTGACCGCATCGGCCGCGAGTGGGTTTGGACTGTCGGAAATGCAGGTTTCGTGCTGTGCTACATCGCCCTGCTCTTGATGCGCGCCTCGCCCAGCCCCGTCTTGCTCTGGTTCATGGTGCTTGCGCAAGGCCTGCTCGGCTACGGCCTCACCTCGGTGGTCGGCGCCATTCCCGCCGAAATATTCCAGGGCCGCCACTATGGCGGCATTTTCGGCACTTTGATGGGCATCGGCATCGCCGGCGGTGCACTGGGGCCCTGGATCACTGGCGCCTTATACGACGTGAGCGGCAGCTATGTACTGGCATTTTCCCTAGCCATCGCCTGCAGCCTCGTTTCCGCGTTGTGCATTTGGCTGGCTGCGCCGCGCCAGATACGCGCGGTGGCCGGGCGCATAGGCCGCTGAGCGATACGGTGATTGGAGGCGGGAGTCGGAATCGAACCGGCGTACACGGCTTTGCAGGCCGCTGCAT
>CAKKSJ010000378.1 GCA_919902965.1 Burkholderiales bacterium | reverse complement strand
AAACGCTTTCTGAGGTTTCGCCGGCACGGTATCAATGCACGGCGTGCCACGTGCCTCAGGTTGACGCCAAACCGCTGGTGCAAAACACGTTCAGAGGCGCGGTCGAGGCAAAGAAGAAGAAATAGCGCGGCTTCACGCTGTTAGCGCGTTGGCATGTTCCTCATGCGCGATTCCGCCAGGGCGAGGCTTGAACAGACTCAAGCCGAGCGCCTGCGCAATTGCCGGCTAACCCGTCCTGCCGCATCAGCGGGACGTGAAGTAGGCGCAATACGACGACGGGTGTGAACCGCACCTTCGGTGGGAGGACGCTGAGGGCACAGGCCACGTCCCAGCCGATCGGGGCCGAAACCGACGCCTCCTGCAACGCAAGGCACAATTCATTCGTGGACCAGACATCCGACATTTTCAGGGACATGCTGTTCTGGATCGCCGTTGCCGGCGCGACCGGCGTCGTATTGGCGGCGGTCGTCATGCGCCTGCGGCGCGAGCCGAATGCGCCGCGTCGGCGGGCGCGCGGCACAGCCCTGGCAATTGCGCTGGTCGCAGCGCTGGTCGCATTGGCGGTCTTTTTGAAGGCAGGCAATCCGGATACCTTAGGCGTCGCAAGCGCAGTTCGGCTGCCTGCCGGGGAAACCATCAACAGCAAAACCGAAGCCGACGCCTTTGCGCGCCGCTTGAGTGCGCACCTCGAAAAGCAGCCGCGCGATGCGAGAGCATGGGTGATTCTGGCGCGGCGCCAATTCGATATCGATCATTTCACCGAGGCTGCGCAGGCCTACGAAAAAGCGCTCGCCCTGCATTCCAAGGTTGCCAACGATCCGGCGGTGTGGTGTGAATACGCCGATGCGCTTGGCATGACACAGGGAGGAAAACTGACGGGCAGGCCGCGCGAACTCATCGACCGCGCACTGGCGCTCAATCCGAATCATCCTAAGGCGTTGGAGATGGCCGGCAGCGCCGAGTACGCCCAAGGCGATTACGCGTCGGCCCTGCGCTATTGGCGCCCGCTGCTGACGACGCTAGAACCCGGATCGCAGTCGCGCGCGGAGCTGGCGGCCGCGATTGCACGCGCTGAACGCCTCGCCATGATGGCAATCCCAGTGCAACGGCAATAATTGTGTATCCCGAATGAGTGAGCAGTAGTGTCCAGCAATTCGGGCGAGGAACGCGGCCGACGTCTGGCACGGGTTCCGTGCCTCCACTGCCCACATTCTTGCTGGTGGTCGTCTCGGCGTGGGTCCATCGCCACCAGTTCATGGTCATTGAGTACCTCCAAGCCGAGAATCGGCTGCCGGGGGAGCGACTGCGCGGCAAGCGTATTCGGTACACCGGTGCTGAGCGGGTGTTTCCGTTCTCCTTTCTGGCCGGCAACGTGACGCCGCTTCGGCTCCAAAGACCTCTGAACGATTTGTACTCGACGCCAAAGCCGGTTCGCCGAGGTAGAATGTTCCCTCGAGAGATGTTGCGAAACCATCCTGCGTAGCTAGGCGTGTAGCCCGATCTATCTCGCGACCCGAATTTGTCACATAACCAGATAATTCCAATGACATTAGCTTTGCAGCCTAATACTCAGATACAGAACATCGAGTAAGCTGGCCGCTGGTCAGTTCCCGCGGCAGATCGTAATATTGGCCATAAGCTATGCGTACGTCATCAACCTGAGGAGACTGCATTGAAACATCTTTCCTTGATCAAGTTCGGCCTTTTGGCGGCGGGTTTGAGCCTGTTCGGCACCGCTGCGCATGCCCAGCAGGTGCTGTTTGTCGTGACCTCTTTTCCCAAGGACCTGACTGCGGTCTACAAAAAAGCATTTGAAGCAAAAAACCCCGGCGTCAAAGTCGAAATCCTGAACAAGGGTACTTCGGCCGGCGTGGCCTATGTGCGCGAGGCGCCCGCCGCCAGCAAACCGGACATATTCTGGGCGTCCGCCCCCGATGCTTTCGAGGTGCTGTCCAAGGATGGTCTGCTGGCCAAGTACGATGGCAGGAATCCGGCCATACCGGCCAAGATCGGCGCCTATCCCGTCAACGATCCCCAGGGCTATTATTACGGCCAGGCGCTGGCCGGCTACGGCCTGATGTGGAACACGCGCTACATGAAGGCCAACAAGTTGCCCGAGCCCAGGGAATGGCATGATCTCATCAAGCCGGTGTATTTTGGGCATGTCGCGGTGTCCTCGCCCTCGCGCTCCGGAACCACCCATCTCACCGTCGAAACCATCTTGCAGGGCGAAGGCTGGACCAAAGGCTGGCGCGAAATGCTGCAGATCGCCGGTAACGCCGCCGCGATCACCGAGCGCAGCTTCGGCGTGCCCGACGGCGTCAACAACGGCCAGTTCGGCATCGGCATGGTGATCGATTTCTTCGGCCTGTCGGCCAAGGCGTCCGGCTTCCCCGTCGAATTTGTCTATCCCTCGGTTACCGCCATCGTGCCGGCCAATATCGCTCTTGTCGCGAACGGAAAAAATCCCGATCTCGGCAAGAAGTTCATCGCTTTCACGCTGTCGGAAGAAGGCCAGTTGCTGCTGCTCGATCCCAAGATCAGCCGCCTGCCGGTGCTGCCCGCGACCTATGCCAAGGCGCCCAAGGACTATCCGAACCCCTACGGCGGAAAAATCAAAGCCAAGGTCAACTTTGATTCAGCATTGTCCGAAGCGCGCTACTACGTCGTCAGTTCGATTTTCGACCAGACCATCACCTTCCGCCACAAGGAACTGGTGGCGGCGACGAAAGCCATCAACGATGCGGCGGCAAAACTCGCGAAAAAACCCAACGCACAGGCGAAGAATCTGCTCGCCGAGGCGCGCGAACTCACCTACACGCCCATCGTTTCCGAGGAAAAATCCAAGGACAAGGAGTTCCTGATTCTGTTTCGCGACACCAAACGCGACGCCAGGAAGACCAAGCAGCTGACCGGCCTCGAGGAGTACTGGAACAGCAGCGCAAAGAAGAACTACGCCAGGGCGGTCGAGCTTGCCGAGCAGGCGGCTGCATTCGCCAAGTAAGCATCAGCGCATTTGCAGTTGAAGACTGTCCTGGAACCTACGCAGGCTGACATCGGCGCTGCCCGGGATTCCCGGCGGCTGGACGGACTTCGGGCGCGGCCTGCGTGTTCACGGATTTTCGCGTCCGCCTGTATCAAGCTGTCGTGATCGTGATAGCCATCCCGATCGTGGCGGCGCCGAGCGTGCCCGGCGTACGTCGCGTCCGCGACATCGCGACGAGGCTGTCATGAGCACGGCCGCGCCCCGGCAATTCACTTTCATGCAGGCCGGGATCGCGCTGGCGATCGCGCTGTTCCTGATGGTTTTTCTGATTGTGCCGGTGATCATGGTGGTTTACGTCGCTTTTGCCAACGGCGATGGCGGCCTGACGCTGCAGCACTTTGCCTCGTTCTTCCAGATATCCCTGATGCGCGAATCCTTCTGGAACAGCCTGGGCGTGGCGACGCTGTCGGTGGTATTTGCATCGCTGATTGCGCTGCCGCTCGCGTACTTCACGGTGCGCTTTGAATTTCGCGGCGCGCTGCTGATCCAAACGCTGGGGATACTGCCGCTGATCATGCCGCCTTTCGTCGGCGCGGTGGCGATGCAGCTGCTGTTCGGACGCAGCGGCTCGCTCAACCTGTTGCTGGGCGAGTGGTTCGACGTCAATCTGCCGATCATGCAGGGTTTGAACGGCGTGATCTTCGTCGAAGCGCTGCACTACTTCCCGTTCATCCTGATGAACCTGGTGGTCTCGCTCAATAACATCGACAGCTCCATGGAGGAGTCGGCGCAGAATCTCGGCGCCAGCGGCTTGCGCTTGTTCCGCCGCATTGTGTTTCCGCTGGCGATGCCCGGGTATGTCGCCGGTGCGGCACTGGTGTTCATCAAAGTGTTCGACGACCTGGGCACGCCACTGGTGCTCAACGTCACCAACATGCTCGCGCCGCAGGCCTATCTGAGGATTACCTCGGTCGGCATTGAAGACCCGATCGGCTACGTGATCAGCGTGCTGATGATCGGTTTCTCGCTGTTCGCGCTGTGGGCATCGGCGCTGGCGCTCAGAGGCCGCGACTACGCGACCATGCAGCGCGGCTATTCCGGACTCGCCAAGCGCCGGCTCGAACCCTGGCAGGCGGTGCTCGCCTACGGCTGGATCATCTTGGTACTGCTGCTGGTGCTGTCGCCGCACCTCGGTATCCTGCTGCTGTCTTTCGGCAAGATATGGAGTTTCAGCGTGCTGCCCGACAGTTTCAGCCTCGAGCACTATATGACCGTGGCACAGGATTCCCCGCGCATGGTCTGGAACACCATGCTCTACTGCGGGCTTGCCGCCACGCTCGATATCATCCTCGGCACCGCGATTGCCTATCTGATCCTGCGCACGCGGCTGCCGCTGCGCCGCTCGCTCGATTTCATCGCGAGCACCGCACTCGCCATCCCGGGCGTGGTGCTCGCGATCGGCTACCTGCGCACATTCAGGGGCCTGGAGCTGCCGTTCATGGACGAATTGCTGACTTCCTCGTGGATGCTCATCATGCTGGCGTACACTGTGCGCAGGCTGCCCTATGCGCTGCGTTCCTGCATGGCCGCCATGCAGCAGATGCATGTTTCGCTCGAGGAGGCCGCGGAAAACCTCGGCGCCAACAAGCAGCGCACCATCTACCGGATCGTGGTGCCGCTCATGGCGGGCGGCATCCTTGCCGGATTCGTCACCAGCTTCATGACCGCTGCCGTCGAATTGTCGGCGACCATCATGCTGACCACCTCGCAGAACGACGCGCCCATGTCCTACGGCATCTATCTCTACATGCAGAGCGCGGCAGGCCGCGGTCCGGGCGCGGCACTGGGTGTGCTCGCCGTGCTGATTGTCGCTCTCGGCACGTATTTCTCCCATCGACTGATCCGCAGCCGTGCCGCGAGTCAGGAAGCAAGCCCCTTGAAGAACCTGGAGGTGTAAGCCATGGACCCTTTGCGCAAAGTCAGGGTGGCAATCAGCAATGTTTCGCTGTCTTACGGAACTACGCCGGTGCTGCGCGATGTCAGCGTGAACATAGAGCCGGGCGAGTTCTTCGCCCTGCTCGGCCCGTCGGGCTCGGGCAAGTCCACCTTGCTGCGCCTGATTGCCGGGTTCAACCTGGCACAGTCCGGGACCATCGCCATAGACGACGAGGACATCTCGCGCGTGCCACCGTGGCAGCGCAATATCGGCATGGTGTTCCAGAACTACGCGCTGTGGCCGCATATGACCGTGCAGGAAAACGTCGCATTCGGTTTGGTGGAGCGCAGGATTCCGCGTGAAACCATCAAGCGCAAGGTCGCGGCCGCGCTGGAGCTGGTGGGGCTCGAGCAATACGGCGAGCGGCGCCCCAACCAGCTCTCCGGCGGCCAGCAGCAACGGGTGGCGCTGGCGCGCACCATCGCCATCGAACCCAAGGTGTTGCTGCTCGATGAACCGCTGTCCAATCTCGACGCCAAGCTGCGCGTGCATATGCGCACCGAGATATTGGCGCTGCAGCGCAAACTCGGCATCACCACCCTGTTCGTCACGCATGACCAGGAAGAGGCGCTGTCGATTTCCGATCGGGTCGCGGTGCTGGACGGCGGCGTGATTCAGCAGATCGGCACGCCCATGGATTTGTTCGACGACCCGGCAAACCGGTTCATTGCCAATTTCGTAGGCACGATCAATCTGATTCGCGGTGAGGTTACTGCGTCTAACGCAGGCCTGGTATTCGACTCATCCGCGCTGGGCCGTATTGCGCTGCCGCCGTCTTCCGTCGGGGCAAGCCCGGGTTCGGCTGAAATCGCGTTCCGGCCGCATACGCTTACCTTGAGCGCGTCGGGCACCCCCGGTCCGCAGGACCAGATTGCCATGAACGGCACTGTGGCCGAACGCGAGTTCCTGGGTGAATTCGTGCGCTACAAGCTAAGGGTGGGCGATACGGACATCGTGGCCGACCAGGCGCACTATGGCGGCAAGCCGGATTTCGCCCCGGGAAATAGCGTCACCGTCAGGCTCGATCTGAGGCAGGCTAAACTGCTGGCCAGCTAGCTCGCGACAATCCGAAGCCGTTCGGCTGATAAACATCTGCCTATGGTTTGCGCTCGACGCGAAAGCTGTCGCGCCGCGGTAGAATGCGCCTTCGGCGGACCCTGGGGAAGCGCCCCGTTTAGCTGGACATGAACCAGATCCCAGGTGCAGCCCGAACCTGTTCCATTACCGGATAGTTGCAATGCGATTTGCCCTGAGCAGCAGCACTCGGATTCAAACCATAGTATGAACGGCAGCCTGTTCATCATCAGCGCGCCCTCCGGCGCGGGCAAGTCCACTCTTAGCGCAAAGCTGCTGGAAGCGGACAAGGAAATTCATCTGTCGGTGTCCTATACCACGCGCGCGCCGCGTTCGGGAGAAGCCGACGGCCGCGACTATCACTTCGTCGACAAGGCGAGGTTCATGCGCATGCTCGAAGGCGGCGAGTTTCTGGAAAGCGCCGAGGTCCACGGCAATCATTACGGAACCTCCGCGGCCTGGATACGGGCGCAGCGCGCCGCCGGTCACGACATCCTGCTCGAAATCGACTGGCAGGGCGCGCAGCAGGTGCGCAAGTTAGTTACCGATACCATAGGCATATTCGTCCTGCCGCCCTCTATCGCTGAGTTGGAGCGGCGCATGCGCCGGCGGGGGCAGGATAGCGAGGAAGTGGTGCGGCGGCGGCTCGCCGTGGCGGCCGCGGAAATGAGCCACGCAGCCGAGTTTGAATATGTTATTATTAACAATGACTTCGAGGAGGCGCGTCGCGACCTGATCGCGGTCGTGCGTGCGTCCAGGCTGACCTATTCGCGTCAGCTCGGGCGCTATCCCGGCGTATTCAAGTTCTAAATTGGGAACGATTCGAGGGGAAGCATCCCCTCGTGCTCCCCTAAACCGGGGGCTGTCACGAAACTGTTGTGACGGCCTCTTAACCAAGGAACATCATGGCCCGTATCACCGTTGACGACTGCATGAAGCTG
>CAKKSJ010000377.1 GCA_919902965.1 Burkholderiales bacterium | reverse complement strand
GTAAGCGTCCGGCCAATACCGTCTTGACACTCAGATTCGGATGCGCTTGAGTTGAGCGTTGACGGCGTCGATGTCGAAATGATGGGGATCGAAGGGCGCGCCATACCACTGCAATAGCTCGCGGTGTTCAGGGTGTTTCGGGTCAAGAACGGCGGCGACGAAGTCGCAGTATCCAGGCACGCCGCCAACGTCGTCAGGCGGACAGGCGTTGGCTCCTGCGATGCACTGGAGATGTGATGGCATTTCGGCACCGACAAGGCGTTTTTCAATACGCACTTCGTGTTCCCACCCGTCGCCAAAGTCATACAGATAATCGAACTTCTTGAGCCTATTTCCCGCAACGGCTGCCAACGTGTAGCGCTTTTCATTGAGCGTCGGATTCATATCGGACCATTCTGGTTCCGGCGTACCGTAGCTGGTCTTGCCGACCCGAAACTGGTGCATATGGCTGTCTGTCCAGCCCATCACGATCTGCAGCATTCGGTGCAGTTGGGCGAGCGTTGCGACGTCCGGTACCAGAAGCCGGCGCCAGATCTCAGGCTTCAGGTAGCGCAGCGAGACGCGAAGCTGGTAGTAGAAACTCGGGCGCGGTTTAGGCTGGCGGCTTGCCATGATTGAGCACTTTCGATACGCGCCGCCCGCCGACCTTAGGCGGCGCGCAGCAAAGTGTTCTCGGATTCTAGCCTGACTGCGACGTTCCAGGGCAAGAGTTCCTCGACCCGGTTGATGGGGTGATCAGCGATGCGCTCAAGCACGGTGCGAAGGTATGCCTCGGGATCCAAGTCGTTCAGTTTCGCTGTGCCGATGAGGCTGTAGATGCCTGCGGCACGCTCGCCCCCAGCGTCCGAACCGCAAAAGAGATAGTTCTTCCGGCCAAGCGCCACCGTCCGCAGCGAGCGCTCGGCCGCGTTGTTATCGATCTCAATGCCACCGTCTGCAACATAGCGCGTCAGCGCGGTCCAGCGCGTGAGCAGATAGCCGATCGCCTTGGCGAGTTCGGATTTCTTCGATACCCGCGACAAGGTTTCGCGTAGCCATTGGCGCAGCGATTCGAGCAGCGGCCCCGCCCGCGTCTGGCGCACTCGGGCGCGTTCCTCCGGTAGCCTGCCCCGGATCTCGGTTTCGATCTGGTAGAGCACGGCAATGCGTGCAATGGCTTCGGCGGCGATCGGTGATTGGGTCGCCTGGTGGAAATCATAGAAGGCACGCCGGGCATGGGCCCAGCAAGCCGCCTCTACAATCTTGCCCTCTTGGTAAAGGTGTCCAAATCCGGCATAAGCGTCAGCCTGAAGAATTCCGCTGAACCCCGCGAGGTGTGCTCGCGGGCGTTCACCGCGACGGTCCGGCGAATAGCGAAACAGCGCCGCCGGAGGATCGGCACTGCCCGCTGGCCGGTCATCGCGCACGTAGGTCCAGAGCCTTCCGGTCTTCGTTTTGCCACGGCCCGGATCCAGTACCGGCACCGGGGTGTCATCAGCGTGCAGTTTGCGCGCCGCGAACACGTGCCGCCCGAGGGCCTCTATCAGCGGCTCAACCAGGCGGAAACATCCGCCGACCCATTCAGCCATGGTCGAGCGCTCCAGTTCCACCCCTTCGCGGGCATAGATCTGCGCCTGCCGGTAGAGCGGTAAATGGTCAGCGTACTTCGATACGAGTACGTGGGCGAGCAACCCGGGTCCAGCCAAGCCTTTGTCGATCGGCCGCGAAGGCGCTTCCACCTGTACGATGCGCTCGCATGCCGTACACGCGAGTTTCGGGCGCACATGCCGGATGACACGGAAGCGAGCCGGAACATATTCGAGCATCTCGGAGACGTCCTCGCCGATCTGGCGCATCGCCGCACCGCATTGCGGGCATTCGCAGCTCGGCTCATGCACAACACGCTCGCGCGGCAGATGCTCAGGCAAGGGCCGGCGCACCGGCTGTGATTTCTCTTCGCTCTTTGGTTTGGTAGTGGCGGTTAGTGCCGCCTGGGTGCTCTGCAATTCCTCCAGACGCAACTCGAACTGCTCGATCTGTTGGTCGATGCGTTCAGAAGAACGACCAAACTGCGCGCGCTTGAGTTTCGCCACCAGCAGCTTCAGGTGCTCGATCTCGGCAAGGTGGGAATCAAGCTGCAGACGTTGCTCAAGCACCATTGCCTTGAGTGCTTCGATGTCATCCGGCAGTGCTTTTATATTCTCGACGGTCATTCGCGTAACGGTGTAATCGTGATGCGTTGATTGTTGAACAATCAGACTTTTTGCATCGACGAAAGTTCCCATACCCAGATGATTTTATGCAGCAATCTCCGGTCGCCACGTCCTCGTCGGACGACGCCAATCGATGCCCTCCAACAGCATCGACAACTGCGCCGGCGTCAGCGCAACCGTACCCGTGTCCGCTTGCGGCCACACAAAGCGACCACGCTCAAGACGCTTTGCGAATAGACACAGCCCGTCACCATCGAACCACAGGAGCTTTACCAGATCGCCACGACGACCGCGAAATGCGAACACATGACCACGGAACGGATCTTCGGCCAGCGCCGTTTGCGCCAGCGCGGCCAAACCATCCATGCCCTTTCGCATGTCGGTCACCCCGGCGGCAAGCCAGACCCTCGTTCCCGGCGCAAGCCCGATCATCGAGTGCCCAACAGGGCGTCGAGTACAACGCGCAACTGTTCCAGATCGACCACGCGCAACACCAGTCGCGCCGCACCGATCTGAAGTTCCAACGAACTGTGTATATTCTTGCCCTTGGTCCTGGCCATCGTCTTCGTCTTCGCCAACGTAACCTGAGGCGTTACCACCACCGGGACCAGCTTCGTCGAGACACTACGCTCTTGGTGTTGGCGTACCCATTTGCGAACCAGGTTCGCATTGAACCCGCACGAAAGCGCCACCGCCGCCAAGGATGCGCCTGGTACCAGGCACTTCTGCACCACCGCCCGCTTATGTGCCGCGCTGAAGTACCGCCGACCGTTGCATGTCACACGCAACGGCTCCACCAAACCTACTCCTCGATCCGCCATCTTGGTGTCCACCAACATTCTTAGTGGACACCATCCTCGCGACTCCCGCCTACCAAGGCAAGACGGTATTCACCGGACGCTTACGTATTTCTCCCAGTGCAGATTCGTTCTTGAGCCAGTTCCATGTGGCCAACTCCGATCCGGGCGCAGCCATGCGCCCAATCACGTTACCAATGACCGCAGCGCACTGCGCGCGATTGAGCCCCAAGGATTGCAGGTGCTCGATGAAGCCGATCTCGTGCATCACCGAAAGCCCCACATGCTCCACCCCCACCGAGCGCGGGCGCAGCTGCTCCAGCGAGTCGACATCGACCTCGACAAAGGACCTCCCCGCGCTCGCCGAGTGCCACCCCCGCCCCGGTTCGACGCTCTGACCTTGGCGCAGCAGCAGCTGCGCCGCATAACGTTGCGCCAGTTCCTCCAGCTCAGGCTTGAGCGACAACAGACCCGCTTGGCCGGTGAGGATCTCCTCGATGCGCGGACACAGCGAAGGCCAGTCCTCTTGGGCCACCGCAAAGTGCCGGCCCAAATTCAGCAGCGTGACTTGACGCACTCTGCCCGCGATGCGGTCGGTGCGTACCAAGCGGTGCGTGAAGTACGACTCCCCGGTCGTCTTGTTGCGAGTGCGCACGCGTCGTATATACATGCTGGCGCGAGCATAGAACGGAAATCCCTGCGCGCGTGCAGCGCCGGAAAATATTATGGCACTACAAAACGATTTGCCGAATCACCTGCAAAAGAATCCGG
>CAKKSJ010000376.1 GCA_919902965.1 Burkholderiales bacterium | reverse complement strand
CCAAGTTCATCATCGTCACCGACGACGACGTGAATATCCGCGACTGGAAGGAAGTGATCTGGGCGCTCACCACGCGCGTCGACCCGGCGCGCGACACGCTGCTCGCCGAGCGCACACCTATCGACTACCTGGACTTCGCCAGCCCGGTGTCGGGCCTGGGTTCGAAAATGGGCATAGACGCGACCAACAAATGGCCGGGCGAAACCGCGCGCGGCTGGGGCAAGCCCATTGCCATGGATGCGGAGGTGCAGCGGCGCGTGGATGAACTGTGGAGCAGTCTGGGGCTGTAATTCAGAGTATCCCGAGTACTCGAGCGGCGCACGCGCTGGGCTTGGTGCGTTGACGTTCCGCGCTATCGCGCGGCAACCGTGTTTTCCGAACGGATGAAAAGCGTATCCGTTCGGAAAACACGGTTACGGGTAACACCAGGGACAGCTTGGGTTTAATACGAGATCGTCGCTTGCGCACGGATGCTGACGCATCCGCACGAAAAACGCGGTTATGAAAAAAGCCAAAACAATGCAGGGGGTTTAAGCAGAGATCGTCGCTTGCGCACGGATGCGCTTTTTATCCGTGCGCAAGCGACGATCCGCGCGGCCGGGTCGCCGGCCGCGCAAGTTCTGCGCACGCCTTCGCAACAGGGTGCGGTTCAAACCGCCGCGTATGCCTAGCGCCTGCCGATCAACAAGCCCAGGGCAACCCCCAACAAAGCGCTGACGCCGGCGATTCTCCACGGATGCTCGTGCGCGTAGTCGTCGGTCGCCTGGGCTGCGGCGCGCGCCTTATCGCTCGCGACCTGTTCGAATTCGGCCAGGCGCGCCTTGGCGTTGCGCAGGTTTTCTTCGATGCGCGGTTGCAGCGCGGCCAGTTTTTCGCTGGATTGGCCGATGACGGCCTTGAGCAGTTGTTCTGTGTCTGCGAGTACGACGCGCAAATCTTCAACGAGTTTTTCGCGTGTAACAACTTGAACTTCGGTGTCCATGATGGCTCCCGGTTGTGGCTTGCGAACGATTTCATCCTAGCGCTTGGCGGGCCGCATTGGTTTGACTTTGGTCAAGCAGGCCGCCGTTGCCGGGACCCTACCAGATGACCCCTGCCGGCTGCGCTTAGTTCCCCAGGCCCGCGCCGCCTTCGTACACCCATTGCAGCAGCGCATCTTGCGCGGGCCGGCCGCCACCGGCCCTGGCGTCGTTGATGAACAGCACGACCACGCGGCGGCGGCCATGCTGATCCAGCACGTACCCCGCCAAAGTGCGCGCGTCGCTGAGCGAGCCGGTCTTGATGTGCGCCTGTCCCGCGATGGATTCGAAACGCAGCCGGCGCCGCAGGGTGCCGTCATGGGCGACCAGCGGAAGCGAAGACAGCAGCTCGGGCATCACGGCGCTGCGCCAGGCCGTGAGCAGCAGCCTGCCCATGTGTTCCGCGCTGATGCGTTCCTGGCGCGATAGACCCGCGCCGTTTTCCAGCACGAGTTCGGGGAAGTCGAGTCCCTTTTGCGCGAGCCATGCGCGCACCACCTGGGTCGAACGCTCGCGGTTTCCGGGCAAGGCGAGCATTTCCGCGCCCAGCGTCAGAAACAGCTGGCGCGCCATTACGTTGTTGCTGAATTTGTTGATGTCGCGTGCGAGCTCGGCGTTGCTCGCCGATTCGGCTGTCGCGAGCAGCCTGGCGCTTGCCGGCGCCACGCCGTCGCGCCAGCCGCCGCTGATGGTCCCGCCCAGTTCCTCCCACAGCTGCTTGAATACGCCGTAGACATAGTCCGGCTGTGCCAGCAAGCTCACATTCCAATAGCGCTCGCCGCAACTGGCCGGCATGGTCCCGCTGAACGCGGCCCTGGCCCTTGCCCCATTGCTTTGGAGTTCGGCCTTGATGCCGGCGCGCCAGTCGCCGCAGGGCGCGCCGGTCGCGCGCACTGCGGCGGAGAAATCAAGACCGGCCGGCCTGGGTTCGGCGATGACGGTCACGCTTTTCGTCTCCGCGTCCGGGACGAACTGAAAGCGCACCGCCTTGAAATTAAGCAGCAGCGCGTCCGGCCCGACGTTGTAGGCGCGCAGGGGCTCGGCGTCGAATTTGCCCGGATCGTGTGCGACGGCTTCGAAATAACTGCGGTCCTGTACCAGGTCGCCGCGGATTTCGCGCAGGCCCAGCGCGCGCAGCTTGCGCAGCAACAGCCAGAAACGCTCCAGCGTCAGCTTCGGATCGCCGTAGCCTTTGAGTATCAGGTCGCCAAGCAGTGTGTCGCCCTGCAGCTTGCCGCCGGCATAAACCTCGGTCTTCCAGACGTAGGTCGGGCCGAGCAATTCGAGCGCCGCATAGGTGGTGACGAGCTTCATCGTCGAAGCCGGGTTCATCGCCTGCGCCGCGTTGTGGACGAGGAGGGGGCTGGCAGCGTCCACGCCCTGCACATAGGCGGCAACGGCCGACAGCGGGATCTGCGCGCGCTTCAGGGCCAGTTCGACCGTGGGCGGCAGGGGCTGCGCGTAGGCGAGCTTTGCTGCGAGCAGGAAGATCAGAATAACGCGCAATATCAACATGGAGGCTCTTCGCGACGGCGTAGGACAGGGTTTGCACTTGCCATCATATCGGGTTCGACGCGGGGCCGAGCGCCTCCCGCCAGCGTGGTCCCGGCGCGCCACGGATCAAATTCTGATCCATGTGCCACTTGAATTCGGAGTCGCCTAGCCCCATAATTAGCACTCGCTGGCATGGAGTGCTAACAGCCAGTGCTCGATTTTTGGCCACCAAAGGCAAGTTAGTGGCCGCTAACTAACCATCTGTTTGGAGGAAGTATCCATGAAAATCCGTCCCTTACACGACCGTGTCATTGTCAAACGCATTGAGGAAGAACGCAAGACTGCCGGCGGGATAGTCATTCCCGATAACGCCGCCGAAAAGCCGGATCAGGGCGAAGTGCTGGCTATCGGCACCGGCAAAGTGATGGACGACGGCAAAGTACGCCCGCTCGCCGTCAAAGTGGGCGATCGCGTCCTGTTCGGCAAGTATTCGGGCTCCAGCGTAAAAATGGATGGCGACGAACTGCTGGTCATGCGCGAGGAAGACATCATGGGTGTGGTCACCCTGTAAGCATAGCCGCTAAGCGAAGTTAGCCCCGGGGACTGCATCAAACAGGGGTACGCCCCTACGGATCCCCCCGGTTCGATTACAAATTTCTAGGAGAAATACCAAATGGCTGCAAAAGACGTACGCTTTCATGATTCGGCCCGTGCCAGGATGATCGCAGGTGTGAACATTCTCGCGGATGCCGTCAAGGTAACCCTCGGCCCGAAAGGCCGCAACGTGGTGCTGGAGCGCTCCTTCGGTTCCCCCACCGTGACCAAGGACGGTGTGTCCGTGGCCAAGGAAATCGAACTCAAAGACAAATTCGAGAACATGGGCGCGCAGATGGTGAAAGAAGTCGCCTCCAAGACCTCGGATGTCGCCGGCGACGGCACCACCACCGCCACAGTGCTGGCCCAGTCCATCGTCAAGGAAGGCATGAAATATGTTGCCGCCGGGATGAACCCGATGGACCTGAAGCGCGGCATCGACAAAGCCGTCGTCGCCATCACCGAGGAACTGAAGAAAATTTCCAAGCCCTGCACCACCAGCAAGGAAATCGCCCAGGTCGGCGCCATTTCCG
>CAKKSJ010000375.1 GCA_919902965.1 Burkholderiales bacterium | reverse complement strand
TACAAAATCGCCTTTGTGCATCTTTTCAAGCTCACGGATGATCGTCACGGCCCTGGGCGATAGCGGAACACGATGTTCTTTCCCGGCTTTCATGCGCTCGCCGGAAATCGTCCACAATGCCGCGTCAAGGTCGAATTCGCCCGGCCTTGCGCCTATCACTTCCCCGGTGCGCGCTGCCGTCAGGATCAGGAATTCAAGCGCCCTCGCTGCGATGCCCTCTTGCTTACGCACGGCAGCGATGAATTCGCCCAATTCGCCATAGGGTAGTGCAGGGTGATGCTGAACGCGCCGCCGCTTGCTAATCGACGGTAGCAGATTATCCATGTGGCCGCGTAAGCGCGCCGGATTGTCGCCAGTGCGATAACCTCGCGCCGTCGCCCAATCAAGCACTGATTCGATGCGCCCGCGCACCCGGCTTGCTGTTTCGGGTTTCACCGTCCAGATCGGCTCAAGCGCCTTGAGCACAAGGCCGGTGTCCACACCTTGAACCGGAAGCGCGCCGAATACCGGCCCGCAGTAGGTTTCAATGGTGTTCGTCCATTGGTCGGCGTGCTTCGCATTCTTCCACCCAGCCCGGTGCGCCTTGATGTACGCCGTCGCGCATTCGTTGAAGGAAATAGACCGCGCGGCATTAAGCGCCTCGCCTGCTTGCTTTGCTTTGCGCGCCTCTATCGGGTCAATTTTTGCGAGTAGCAATTTGCGGCATTCAACAGCCGCTGCCCGCGCATCGGCAAGCGTAACGGTATGGAATGGGCCAAGCCCCATCTGCCTTTCCTTACCATTCAGAACGAAGCGAAACAGCCACGACTTGCTGCCCGACTCGCTAACTTGAAGATATAGCCCGCCACCGTCCGGGTAGTAGCCTGGCTTACGCTTGTTGACCACTTCCTTTTGTGAGAGTTTAAACAGTTGGCGCTTCATTTATTTAACCCCCGTTTTTACCCACGTTTAATATTTAGATAGTAGTGGACAGTGTTGGAGCAGTCAAGACAATAAACCGGATTATCCCTCTATGAAATATCGATTAACTGGATCTTATTGTATTTCGCTGGACGCGATCCAAGCGGACTCCCTCTCCGCCAAATAAAAAAGCCCTCCGCGTGGGGCTTTTTTATTTGGTGAAGGGGGTGGGCGCTTCGAGAACCCTCCGTTTCGTTTTGCTTGGCGGAAATAGTGTAACGTCCTGGCTATTGTCGTAAAATGCCTTTGCTATCTGGCAAATGGCAAAGGGCGTTCACAAAAGAAGAGCAGGGACGCAGGGGGCGGGACATGAAGAAATCGGGATTTTGGAAGACCGACTGGTTTCTCGGCGTCGTCGTCGTCGTTGGCGTCGTCCTGTTCAATCGCGCCAGCGATCTCATTCCCAGCCTTGAGCGCAAGGCCTATGACCTGGGCGTCATCGCGACTTCGCGCGCGCCGTTGGATAAGATCGCGGTGATCGCCATCGACGAGCAGAGCCTGGGAAATCTCGGTCGCTGGCCATGGTCGCGCGAGGTATTGGCGAAAATGACCGACAGCCTCTCCGCGGCGAAGGCAAAGGTCATCGCGTATACGGTGCTGTTCTCCGAACCGCAGACCGATCCGGGATACATCTATGTCACCAAACTGCTCGATCTGACTGGTGCCGGTGCGCAGGCCCCGGCGGCGCGCGCCGATGCGGCAGGCTCGCCGGGTTCAAATGCGTTGGCGGCGGCGCCCGCGAGCGACGAACTCACGCAAATCCGTGCAGTGCTGAAACAAGCGGAGCAGGCGCTCAATACCGATCGCAGGCTTGCAGAGAGCTTTGTGCGCGCGGGGAATGTAGTGCCGATGACGCTGTTCGATATCGGCGCAGCGCTAGGAAAGCCCGACAAACCCCTGCCGGAATACGTGATCAAGAACAGCCTGCCCAATGTCCGCGCGAGCCGGGATGACACAATAATGCCCACGCGCAAAGTCGAGTATCCGATTGAGATCGTGGGCAAGGCGTCCGCCGCGCTTGGATACCTCAATTCCACACCCGACGTCGACGGCGGCACGCGCGCCGAATCGCTGGTACTGGACTACTTCGGCCAGGTCTATCCCTCGCTGTCGATGATGATCGCGGCCCGAAGCCTTAACCTCGGTGTTGCCGACATCAAAGTCCAGCCCGGCGAAAAGGTTTCGCTGGGCAGACTCAACATCGTCACCGATCCGGTTGCGCGGATGTATACCTACTTCTACAAGGATCGGGACGGACGGCCCGCGTTCCCGGTGGATTCGTTCTACGACGTAATCAGCGGCAAGATCCCTGTGAGCAAGTATAAGGACAAAATCGTACTGATCGGGCCCACCGCCGCCGGCTTGGGCAGCGCAGCGATCACGCCGGTGTCGACCGCGATGCCGCCGGTTCTCATGCTAGCGCATTCGGTGTCGTCCATCCTGTCCGAGCATTTCTTCGTGGCGCCGACATGGGGCCGCTGGGTGGAGCTTCTGGTGTTCGCGCTCGTTGTCGCCTACCTGATCGGAATGCTGCCGCGGCTTAAAGCCGGCATGGGAGCGATGATCACCGCCGCGCTGATCGGACTGATTCTGATCGCCCACTTCGCACTAATGACGACGAGCGCGATGTGGCTGCAGTTGATGCTGCCCTTGGTGCTGCTGGTTGTCGGCCACGTCCTGCTGGTTACCAAGCGCTTCGTTCTCACCGAGGCGGGCAAGGTCAAATCCGATGCCGACTCGGCCGAGTCCAACCGCATGCTCGGGCTCGCATTTCAGGGACAGGGCCAACTCGACATGGCCTGGGACAAATTCCGTAAAGTGCCGATGGACGATGGCTTGATGGAAAACCTGTACAACCTGGCGCTCGATTTCGAGCGCAAACGCCAGTTCAACAAGGCTGAAAGCGTGTTTCAGTACATGGCAAATCACAATCCCAAATTCCGCGATCTGGAGTCGCGGCTGGGCCGCGCCAGGGCCATGTCGGAGACGATTGTTCTCGGCGGCGCATCGGCTCATCCCGGCGGCTCGATGTCCCTTGGCACCGGCGCGGAAAAGCCGATGCTCGGCCGCTACCAGGTGGAGAAAGAACTGGGCAAGGGCGCAATGGGCGTGGTCTACCAGGGCAAGGACCCGAAGATCGGCCGCATTGTGGCAATCAAGACCATGGCGCTGTCGCAGGAGTTCGAGGCGGACGAACTGGTCGAAGTAAAAGAGCGATTCTTCCGCGAGGCGGAGACTGCCGGGCGTTTGTCGCACCCCAACATCGTCACCATCTACGACGCCGGCGAAGAGCACGATCTGTGCTATATCGCCATGGAACTGCTGAAGGGCAAGGACCTGATACCCTATACCAAGCGGGAAAACCTGCTGCCCATAGACCAGGTGGTATCGATCATGGCGCGCGTAGCTGATGCGCTGGGGTACGCGCACAAGCAGAACATCGTCCACAGGGACATCAAACCGGGCAATATTATGTACGAACCTGAGGGCGACCTGCTCAAGGTTGCCGATTTCGGCATTGCACGCATCACCGACTCCTCCAAGACCAAGACGGGGATGGTGCTGGGTACGCCGTCCTATATGTCGCCTGAGCAACTCTCAGGCAAAAAAGTTGACGGGCGCAGCGACCTGTTTTCTCTCGCGGTAACGCTCTACCAGATGCTCTGTGGCGCGCTGCCTTTCGTGGGCGAATCGATGGCGCAGCTGATGTTCAAAATCGCCAACGAGCCGCCAACCGAAATTTTCCTGGTCCGGCGCGGGCTGCCGCCTCCGCTGGTGGCATTCCTCGACAAGGCGATGGCCAAGGAGGCGGAGGATCGCTTCCAGACCGGAGAGGAGTTCGCAGTAGCGCTACGCACTGCGTTCGCCAGCGGAGTCGCGACGAAGAGTTCAGCCAAGTAGGCAAGGACCTATCGTCGCAACGAGGCAGACCTCCAAGGCCTTACCTCTGATCTGCATGCTCCGCTGGGTACTTGCCGTGCTGCTCGGGCGGATAGGCAGGCCGGCGCCGGATTCGTGTCAATTGCAGCCTGCGCGGATGCGATCATGGTTCAGACCCCGATGGCCGTGCGCGCGGCCGCCGCACCAACACCCGCATGCAAGGAGCGAGCGGCAGCCCGCCGCGGTCGCGCCGCGCACGCCGTCAGGCTGACGCTGCTTTGCTCCAGTGCCTGCACCAGCGCCAGTCCGTCGCGGTCGAACCGGAACGATTCGCCCGCGTCGAGCACGATGTCGCGCCCGTCCCCGTATTGCGTCAGCCAGAGGGAGCCGCTATGGCAGAAGATCGCGTGTCCGGCACCGTTACGCACTTTCAGCATCTGCTTGGGCTTGAGGCAGAGTCCATCCTGGTTGAGTTCTAGGTTCATGGCCAAATCCTTTCTAGCATGCGTTCCGTTCATGGAAAAATATGCTACGCTGTACGCATCCGTGGCTTGAATTTCCACTGCTTACAAGATGCTTGACCGAATTATCTTTGCAAAGCGCCGCCTGCTCAAACGATATTTAAGAATCGTTCGCATGCGTTTTCGGAATGCGTGAATCACGCCGCAATGTGCTTTCGCTGGATTTGCTGCGCGGGTTCGAAGCGGCCGCGCGCAACCTGAGCTTTACCAGGGCGGCGGCGGAGCTGTACGTAACCCAGTCCGCAGTCAGCAGACAAGTGAAGGCGGTCGAAGACCATCTCGGAGTTGCGCTGTTCGTACGCAGACACCGCGCGCTGTTGCTGACCGAGGCAGGACACGAGCTTTACCGCGCGACCGCCCAGGCATTGCGCCAGCTTTCGGACGCGGCGGCCAAGATCAGGGATCGTGGCGCCGCGCGTACGCTCACCGTCACGGCGACCATCGGGTTTTCCTCGCTGTGGCTGATTCCGCGCCTGGCGCATTTCCGCAGCCAGCGTCCGGACATCGACATCCGCATTGCGGCGAACAACGAAATGCTGGACCTGGAACGCGAAGGCATCGAGGTCGCGGTGCGCTACTGCACACCCAAGAACGCGCCGCGCGATGCGATTAAGTTGTTCGGGGAGGTAGTGCTGCCGGTGTGCAGCCCGCGTTCGCTCACGCGCGCCGCGCCCTTGGCGCGCCCGGAGGACCTGCATCACCACATATTGCTGCACTACGAACGACCGGAAGGCATTACGCCCTGGCTGAGCTGGACCGTATGGCTTGAGGTGATGCAGCTCCAGGCGCTGAAACCCGCCGGCTCGCTGCGCTTCAGCCAGTATGACCAGGCCATTCAGGCCGCGATCGACGGCCAGGGTGTCGCGCTGGGTACCACCCCGCTGGTACGCCAACTGATCAAGCAGGGGAGGCTGATCGCGCCGCTAGGCGCAAAAGTTGAATCCTCCCGCGCCTACTACCTGGTTACGTCCGCGGATGCGGCGTCGCGGCCTGAAGTCAAGGAATTCACCGAGTGGCTGCGGCGCCAGGCGAAGCTGGAGCCGAAAAGCCGCGGCAATTCTTTGCGCCAGCGGCTGTAGGCCTGCGCGGCGGCGGCGTCGGCGGGCATGCAGTAGAATGCGTAGCGTCGCATATGCGGCCGGTGTCGGTAAATCCCGCTCCCCCGGCGGGTCGCCCACAGCGTGCGCCTCCGCTTTCCCTCCCTCGCCGGAAAAAAATAGCTATATTCTGCAATTGGCCCGGAACTCGAGGGCCGAACGCGCGTAGCGCGGATGAATTGACTGGATCTCGAACAAAGGATGTCAAGCAATGAGCAAGCAGAAAAATATGAAACCGGACACCCTCACCAGCCACGCCGGTCGCGATCCGCAACGCTACGCCGGCATGGTGAACACGCCGGTATTTCGCGGTTCGACGGTGTTGTTCCCGGACGTGGCGTCCTACCAGGGGTGCGATCCCGACGATTACAAGATCATGCGCTACGGCATTTACGGCACGCCCACTACATTCGCGCTTGAAGAGGCCGTGGCGCAGCTCGAGGGCGGTCATGCTGCGGTCGCGCTGCCCTCGGGCCTGGCCGCCATTGTCGCTGCGCTGACTGCGTTCGCGCAGTCCGGCGCCCATATCCTGATCGCGGACTCGGTCTATCTGCCGACGCGCAATTTCTGCGACAAGCGTTTGCGCACCATGGGCATAGAGATCGAGTACTACGATCCCTTGATAGGCGCGGCGATCGCCGGCCTGATTCGGCCGAATACCACGGCCGTGTTCTGCGAGGCGCCCGGTTCGCACACTTTCGAGATGCAGGACATTCCCGCAATCGCGGCGGCAGCGCACGCGAAAGGCGTGGCGGTGCTCGCCGACACCACCTGGGGCACCCCGTATTTTTTCCGCGCGTTCGAGCACGGCGTCGACATTTCGATCCATGCCGGAACCAAGTACATCTCCGGCCATTCGGACGTGATGATGGGCATCATCGTGACCAACGAGAAGCACTGGCTGAAAGTGCGGCGCGCCGTCGCCGACTACGGCTATTGCGTGAGTCCGGACGACTGCTATCTCGCGCTGCGCGGATTGCGCACCATCGGCGTGCGCATGCGCCAGCAGCAGCAAAGCGCGCTCAGGATTGCGCGCTGGCTGCAGACGCGGCCGGAGGTCCTGCGCGTGCTTTACCCTGCGCTGGAGAATGATCCCGGGCACGCGATCTGGAAGCGCGATTTCAGCGGCGCGGCATCCTTGTTCGGCGTGGTGCTGAAGCCCGCGAGCGCGCGCGCAGTCACCGCCCTGGTCGATGCGCTTGAATTATTCGGCATCGGATCGAGCTGGGGCGGCTTCGAAAGCCTGGCGATCCGCGCCTATCCGGAAAAATACCGCAGCGCGAGCAACTGGAGTCCAGGGGGCGCCTTGCTGCGCCTGCACATCGGATTGGAAGACCCGGACGACTTGATTGCCGATCTTGAACAGGGTTTTGTGCAAATGCAAAAAAACGCCTGATTGTTTCATTGCCAAATGACTAGGCCGACGCTATCCTGATACCGTAATCGCAGGAAGCCTCGCACCTGCTTAGCGCGTTTCAGGCTTGGAAGGATTATCGGATGGAGTACAGCGTAGCCCCGGAAACCCTCGCCAGAACGATCTGGTGCGAAAAGAACTTTTGCTGCCTGCGGCAGGGGAGTTGCGAAAATTGCGCGCGCTGCGAAATCGTCGGTGAGAATGCCATCAACGCGCTGTATCTGCGCAACCGGAAATCACCGGATTGTCCCTACCATTTCGATTTTGGATCGGCCTATCTGTGCACCTGCCCGACGCGCTACGCGATCTATAAGCAATCGGGTTCCTGACAGGAATCTGTCGCGCAGCTTTCACAGCCGGAAATATTATCCACAAATTCTGTGGATAAGCCTGTGGACAAGGGCCGCGGACCTTTCCGGTTCAGCTTGTAGGATTCGGCGCGATTTCGGGCGTGCTAATTGTTTGAGCGTTCGCGGACGCACGCAGGCTAGACGGCGGCGCGCGACCGCTTGCGTACCTGTGTCTTGTCCACGCGTTGTTTCGGATTCTCTTTATTGCGCAGGAAATCGCGAAATTTCATATCGTCGTGCAGCAGGTGATCAACCAGCAGTTGTTTGATATGCAAACCCTTGAGCGCCCAGGTGAAGCTGATATCGGCCTGTTCGAATTCCTTCATCACGCGCTCGAACTGGCGCATGAGCTGTGCATGTTTGGCGGCGTGCGCGGCCCGCTGCGGGTATTTCCATTTCACCAGCAGCCGCTCCTCGTGCCAGAAATGATGGCTCGCCTCCATGAGCATCAAGTCGAGCAGGCGTTCGACCGTGGGCTTGTCCCTGCATTCGACGATAGCCTCGTTTAATTCGTTGACGCGCGCCACGAATTGCTGGTGCTCTTCGTCGATTTCGGGAACGCCGACGCTGAGTGAATTGCTCCAGTGGATTTTCCATTCGGACTCGTTCACGATACTTCCCTTTGAGGCAGCTGCAGACATCCTGGCCACAAGCAAATGTTGCCGGCTTTTGGGAGCCCGGCATTGACGAGAATCAAGCAAATTTCATGCAACGATCCGGGACCGGCGCCTACATTGCCTTCATAATGCGGGGGAGTCCTCGCCCGCCGGCGCGCGGAGACTAATATTTATGCACGCATACCCATGCTGAACGTCGCTATCGTCGGTCTGGGCCGCTGGGGTCGGCGGCTGGTCGATGCAGTCTGCGCGCCGGAGAGCGCAAAGCTACGCTACACCCAGGTCGTGGCAAGAACGCCCGACAAGCTGCGCGCGTACTGCACGGCGCGCGGCCTGGCCCTGAGCGGCAGTCTGGCGCAGGTGCTGGCCGACCCGCAGGTCGACGCCGTCGTCCTGGCCACGCCGCATTCCATGCATGCTGAGCAGGTCATCGCTGCGGCCGGCGCCGGCAGACACGTCTTTGTGGAGAAGCCGTTCACCCTGGACGCGGCAAGCGCGCGCGCAGCGGCGCAGGCCTGTCGCGCAGCCGGAGTCGTGCTCGCGCTCGGCCATAACCGGCGTTTTCTGCCCGCTTTTCTGGAGATGAAACGCCGCGTCGTGGCGGGGGAACTGGGTGAGATCCTCCATCTGGAAGGCAATTTTTCTGGCAACTTCGGCCTGGCTTATGACCCGGGTGCGTGGCGGGCGACGCAGGGGGAAAGCCCCGCGGGAGGCATGACCGCTATGGGCATACACATCATCGACGCCTTCATTGCGCTAGCCGGACCGATCGCCGCGATGCGCTGTGAGAGCCAGCGCAGGGTGCTGACGGTGGAACTGGACGACACGACCTCGGCATACGCGCGCTTTGCCAGCGGCGCCACCGGCTGCATCAGCACGCTCACCGCGACCGGCCGCATTGTGCGACTGCAGGTGTTCGGCACTCGCGGCTGGCTGCATCTGCTCGATCACCGGATCCTGGAAGTCTGCGACATCGAAGGCAAGGTACGGCGCATCGAATATCCGCTGGTGGACATAGAGCGTGCCGAGCTGGAAGCGTTTGCGGATGCGGTGGCCGGCACTGCGACCTACCCGGTGCCGGTGGACGAGGTCGTACACGGCGTTGCGGTAATGGAGGCCGCGATCCGCTCGGCCGCGAATGACGGTAGTCGAATTAGCGTGGATACCGGTTCTATTTGAATAGCGGCGCTTGCGCGCAAGCCTAATTCGGCAACATCGAATCGAGCCGCGCGTTTCCGTCTGTGGTTGCGCGCGCGACGAGGGCGTCGGCCTGGGCCAGCAGCTTGGCGCAGACCGGTCGCATTTCGGCCACGAAGGCCGCGTCGCTGAGGTCTTTCAGGTTGATCAGCACGTTCCAGATGCCGCCGCGCACACCTGCGGAGGCAATGGTGAAACCCACCATTGCATCCGTGATGGAGTTTGGATTGCCGTGCTGCATGGCCATTTCCGCGGCTTCCATGGCTTCGTAGCTGAGGCGCGCCGTGCGCAGCGGCACTTCGACCGCAAGCTTGAGGCCATCCTGCATTTTCGCATTGCGCCGTGCCTGCTCTTCGGCAGTGCCCGCGGGCAGTCGGCGCGCGTCCATGTACGCGCTGAAGGCAAAGGTATCTTCGTCCACCGCCAGCACCATGGCGTCTTTCACGCGCTGCGCTTTTTCAGCGGCGGCCAGGAGTTGTTGCTCGGCAGTTTCGTTCGCGGCTTTGCCTTGCGTCAGATTGGCTACCATCGACGCGAGCGCCGCGCCCAGACTTCCGGCGAGGGCGGCGATCGATCCGCCGCCCGGCGCCGGGGTTGCGCGGCTGACTTCGTCGACGAGGTCGCGGCAAGCCATGTCCATCAGGCCGGCGGCGTAGGCCTTGGGCAATCCGAGTACTTTCTTTTCCAGTTCAAACCGCGCTACGTCGTTCAGACCCATGCTGAGCACCGCGGCCTGGAGCACGTCCATGACCGGGACGGCCGCGCGCTTGCCCTGGTCTTCGAGATAGGCCCGCCCGGCCTGGTACAGCGCCTGGAACGGCACCAGGCCGACGATTTCGCTGCCAGTCACCACCAGCCCGCGCGCCGCGGCCAGTTTGCGCGCGGCTTCGAGCACCGCGCGCGCCGAGGTGACGCGCCAGTTGGTCAGGTTGATCGAGATCTGCGCGCGCTTGTACGCGTCCACGTACCAGCCTATGGCCTTGCACGCCCTGAACAGGCCGGCGCGATATACGCGCTGCCCGACCACGCCCTTGGCCGCGTCGATGTCGTTCGCGGCGAGCAGCTCGCGCAGTTCGTAGCCGTGGGTTTCGCGGCAGTGCGCTTCGGTCGCTTCGAAGTACTTGCCGTCGAAATCGCAGTTGCCGCAGGGAAACGATGCTTCCGCATAGCGCAGTTCCTTGCCGCTCGAATAATAGGCATTGGTTTGAACGCGCCGGGCCACGCGCCCTTTTTCGCGCAGTTCCATGGCGATGTCGCTCGCCTGCGCCTTGTCGGTGCTGTTGAGGTCGATGTTGTAGGCGATGAGGAATTCGCGCGCGCCGGTGATCAGCGCGCCGAAACCCGGATTGAAGCGCGCCGGGCCGAAGTCCGGCTGCCACGCCGGATCCTGCAACTTCTTCTCCAGTCCTTCGTATTCACCCTTGCGCACCACCGCCAGATTCCTGCGTTCGGGGCGGCTGGCCGCGTGTTCATAGAGATACACAGGGATTTCGAGTTCCCGGCCTACGCGCTCGCCCAGGCGTCGCGCGAGTTCGGCGCAATCGTCCATGCTGACGCCTTCGACCGGAATGAAAGGGCAGACGTCGCAGGCGCCCATGCGCGGATGCGCGCCGGTCTGCCGGCGCATGTCGATTAGCTTTGCCGCTGTCGCGATGCCCCGGAACGCGGCCTCGACCACGCTGTCCGGGTCGCCGACGAAAGTGACTACGGAGCGGTTGGTGTCCGCGCCGGGGTCGACGTCCAGGAGTTTGACGCCGCGCACCGACTCTATGGCATCGGTGATCTGGCGCATTTTGGCCAGATCGCGGCCTTCGGAAAAGTTCGGTACGCATTCGACGACGCGCTGGGTCATATTGTCCTCGCTGTTGGTGGATTCAGGCCGTGCTGCATGGGCTCAGGTTCTAAAACGATCCGGTAAACTGATAGCGGCCGGCCGGGTGCCACATCGTGGCCACGGATGCGACCATGCCGCGCGATCTGGTGGTTCGATATAGCACCAGACAGGGTTCGCCCGCGCGCATTGCCAAGCGCTTGCGGATGTCCGCGGGGGGGAATCTTGCCTCGATGCGATAGCTCACCCCCTGCAGCGGCGCGACGCGCATCAGGTACTCGTTCGGGGTCGAGTGGGCGAAGTCCTGCATCAGGTAGTCCGGCGCCAGGGCAGCGTTGACCCAGCGATCCTCCACCTGAATCTGAATCTCGTTTTCGTAGTGCACCAGAATCGAATGAAACAGACGGATTCCGCGGCGGGCGTCGAATTGTCGCGCCAGCGCGGCAGGGGCCCGAATGCCATCCAGCAGTACCACCGAGCAGGCATGCTCGTGCCCGCGTCCGCGCACTTCGTCGGCAATGCTGCGGATCGCAACCAGCGTGGACTGATATTTCTGCTGCGCGACGTAGGTTCCGACGCCCTGAATGCGGTTCACGCTTTGCTCGGACGCGAGTTCGCGCAGGGCGCGGTTGACCGTCATGCGCGCTACGCCGAACTGCCGGCTCAAGGCGGCTTCGGTCGGTATCTGGTCGCCTTCCTTCCATTCGCCGGCATGGATGCCCTGCAGAATGTGGTTCTTGATCTGCTGGAACGACGGAACACCGGCCTTGCGCTGGCGCTCGCCTTCTGCCGTCTTGCCGCTGGTACGCATCGCACGCCTTCTTCGGGAGTTGCGGGAGAGTTCCATTGTCCGGCGTTCCTGTTGTCTATACAACCCCTTGCATGGGGAAAAATTAGGTGCTACATTGGCGCTGCATCTTTGTATAGACAACTGTTTGTTTGCGGCATCCGGCCAGGAAAGACATGGCGGATGGCGCAGGCGGCGGATTCCAACGCTCAATCTGACGAGAGGCAATCACATGAACCACATGAGACTGGCAATTGCAGCAACCGCGGCATTCGCATTGCAGTTTGGGGTACCCGCCTGGGCGCAGGTGAAAATCGGCATCAACGTACCGCTGACGGGTTTCGCCGCGGCCGACGGCAAGTCGGCGCTGGACGGCGCCAAGCTGGCGGTGGCCGATGCCAACGCCAAAGGCGGAATCAAGGGCGAGAAAATCGAGCTGGTGATCTATGATGACCAGGCCTCGCCCAAGGAAGCCGCGCCCGCGGCGACCAAGCTGATCGAGAAAGACAAGGTAGTGGTCGGCGTGTCCGGTTCGTATTCCGCCTCGACCCGCGCGGCTGCGCCGCTGTTCCAGGCAGCGAAAGTACCTTACGTGGTGGCGTATTCGATCCACCCGGATGTGACCCTGGCGGGCGATTATGTGTTCCGCACCGCGACCATGGGCGAAGTGCAGGGGCGCGCCGGCGCCAAACTGGCGAGCGATCTGGGCAAGAAGAAAGTGGTGCTGATCACCCTCAAGAACGACTTCGGCCAGGCGCTCGCCAACGGCTTCAAGGAGGCCGCGCCGAAATTCGGCGTAAAGATCATCAACGAGTACGAGTACAGCATCCCCGATCGCCAGTTTGGCGCGATGATCTCCAAGGTGAAATCGGACAATCCCGAGTTGCTTTATGCCTCGGGCTATTACTTCACCGCCGGGCCGCTGGTGAATCAATTGCGCGCGGCCGGCGTCAGCGTCCCGATCATAGGACAGGAAGGCTACGACTCGGAGAAGTTCATCGAAATCGCGGGCGCGGCCTCCGAGGGCACGCTGGTCACCACTTCGCTCGATCGCGACTCGAATTCGCCAGTCACGCAGGCGTTTCTGAAGGATTTCCGCGCGGCGTACAACTACGGCGCGGACATGGTCGGGGCATCGACCTTCACGGCAACCGCCATCGCCATCGAGGGCTTGAAGAAGACCGGCGGCAAAGGCGGCGAGGCGCTGAAGAAGGCGATCGAGGGCGGCAGCTTCAGCACACCCATCGGCACGCTCAGCTTCAACGACCTGCACGAAGTGAAGAAAGACGTGCAGGTGCAGGTAGTCAAGGGCAAGGCGTTTCACCGCCATTCGGTGATTTCCGATCCGCTGCTGCTCGCGCCGCCGACCAAGGCCAAATAAGACCGATTCGAGCATTTTCCCGCGCTGACTAATCCCCGCGCGGGGATGTGCCGACGGCGTCGCGGAGGAAGCCTGTCGCATGCTGTATGTCGAGCTGATCGCCCAGGGTTTGATCCAGGGCAGCATTTACGCCCTGATCGCCCTGGGGCTGACGCTGGTCTACGGTTTGCTGCGCATCCTGCACGTCGCCCACGCCGCCTTTTTCACCCTGGGTGGCTATATCGGTGTGATGGTTGCCAATCAAACCGGCAGCTTGGCCGCAGCGATTGTCGCCGCAATGATCGTCGCCGGCATAGGCGGGATCCTGGTGTTCCGTCTGTGCTACCAGCCGATACTGCACCAACCGCCGTTCGTGCCGCTGATTGCCTCCATCGGCCTGTATATCGCCGCCGAGGAACTTTTTCGCATCATCTTCGGACCGTCCGGGCTTTCCTATAAATACGCGTTTCTGCAAGGGCAGGTGGTTCTGTTCGGATTCCTGCGATTCAAGCTGGCCGAGATTGCGGTGATACTGGGGAGCGCTGCGATCATCGGAGCGCTGAGCCTGCTGCAGACCCGAACCCGCATCGGCGTGGCATGCCAGGCGACCGTATCGGATCCGCAAATGGCCGAGTCCTTCGGCATTTCGCTGCGCAGGGTGGGTGATATCAATTTCTTCGTAGGTTCCGCACTGGCGGCATACGCCGGCGTGATGGTGTCCGTGCTCAACAACCTGGTGGAACCTACCATGGGCAGCGTGCCTTCCTACAAGGCGCTCGCCATTATCGTACTCGGCGGGCTCGGCTCGGTGCGCGGCACCCTGGCGGCTTCGCTGGTGCTGGGCGTGGTGGAGTCCTTCGGCACCATCTATCTCGGACATTATCTTGACCGCAACGCGATCGCCTTCGCCTTCCTGATCCTGGTCCTGATGTGGCGGCCCCAGGGCATGTTCGCGAGATCCTGATCGATGGAATACGAAATCTCCCTTGCGACGACCATGGCCATCAGCGTGCTGTTTGCCTTGTCGCTCAATCTCATCACCGGTTTCTGCGGGCAGATCAGCCTGGGGCACGCCGCATTTCTGGGCGTCGGCGCCTATAGCTCGGGCATGTTCGCGAAGGCAGGGGTTCCGTTTCTGCTGACACTGCCTCTGGCCATGCTGCTCGCCGGCGCGCTCGGCGTAATCGTAGGCTTTGCCAGCCTGCGGGTGCGGGCGGATTTTCTCGCCATCACCACCATGGGCGTGGGTTTCCTGTTTGTCGGGGTAGTGCGGCAACAGGATATGCTGGGGGGCGAGATGGGCATCTCCGCCATTCCGGACAGCGGTATGTCCAAGCTGGTATTCATGCTGTTCGCCGTGGCGATGGCTGCCGCCGTGGCTTTTCTTTCAGCCTATGTGCGGCGCTGCTGGATGGGGCGCGTGTTTGCGGCGATCGCCGAGGACGAGGATACGGTGCGCGTGATGGGCATAGACGTGCCGCGTTTCAAACTGACGGCGTTCGCTCTGGGCACTGCACTCGCCGGCTTGAGCGGCGCGCTGTACGCGCAGCATCTGAAGTTCATCGCGCCTGACAGCTTCGGCTTCATCGAATCGATTACCGTGCTGTCGATGGTGGTGGTGGGGGGCATCGGCTCCGTGATCGGCGTCACCGTGTCCGCGGCCGTGCTGTCGGTGCTGCCCTCCTGGTTTCAGGTCATCGGCGATTACAAGCTGCTGGTGTACGGCGGCCTGTTGTTCCTGATGATGCGCTTCAGTCCGGGTGGAATGGCGGCGCTGGTG
>CAKKSJ010000374.1 GCA_919902965.1 Burkholderiales bacterium | reverse complement strand
GCCGGATCGATGATGCCCTTGCCCACGGTGGCGGCGACCAGCAGGCCGAAGAACAGGAAGGCGATGAAATTGAAAAACGCCGCCCACAGCACCGCCCACTGCGGCCGCAGCACGCGCGTCGACACGATGGTGGCGATCGAATTGGCGGCGTCGTGAAAACCGTTCAGGAAATCGAAGGCGAGCGCCAGAAGGATCAGGACGACGAGGATCTGGAAACTCATAAGCAGATGTCGCGAATAATCTTGACCGCACTCAGTCGTTTTCGATCACGATGCTCTGGATGATGTTGGCCACGTCCTCGCAACGGTCGGTCACTGTTTCCAGGTGCTCGTACACCGTGCGCAGCTTGATCAACTCCTTGACGTCGGGCTCGTCCCGGAACAGGCGCCCAATGGCCGCGCGCATCACATGGTCGGCGTCGGACTCGAGCCGGTCTATGTCCTGGCATAGCACCATGATCGCGTCGGCGTTCTTCATGCTCGACAGCAGCCCCACGGCTTTCTTCACTTTTTCGCAGCATTCGACGCAGATGTCCGCCAGTTTTTTCGCATCCGGCGGCAGGACGCGCACGTCGTACAGGAACATGAGCTGCGCCGAGTCCTCGATCAGGTCGAGGATATTGTCCATTTCCGAGATCAGATGGTGGATGTCGTCGCGGTCGATCGGCGTGATGAAGGTTTTGTGCAGCAGTTCGATCGTGGTGCGGGTAATCTTGTCGCCGCGCTTTTCTATCGACTCGACATTGCGCGCGCGGCGCTCGAGGTCATCGCCGCTGGCCATGATCGCTGCCAGTTCGCGGCTGCCCTCGAGGATCAGTTCCGCGTGCTCGTTGAACAGTTCGAAAAACTTGCCTTCTTGCGGCATGAAGCGACGGAACATCGCGACCTCGACTGGAAGAATACGGCTGTTTGCTGTTTTGGAGAAAGGCGACTCAGGCGATACCCGCTCCCTTGGGACGCGATTGTAACAATTGTCGCGCGTGGCGTCCGGAAACAAAACAATCGCGCCTGTCGCGCCGACTGCCGGGCTGCGGCGGCAGGTGCTGCGGGACCTACTCCTGGGCGAGTTCGCCGAGCAGCGTCATTTGCGCCGAGCGCGGCAGGGTGCCGCGCGGGTTCTTGCGCGTGTAACGACCGTCCGCGCTCATGTCCCAGGCCTGGCGATTGTCTTTCAGGTAGGGTTTGAGCCCTTCCTTGATGACGCGTTGCTTGAGTTTTTTGTCGAGCACCGGAAACGATACCTCGACGCGGCGGAAAAAATTGCGGTCCATCCAGTCTGCGCTGGACAGATAGACATTCTCCTTGCCGCCGTTCAGGAAATAGAAAATGCGCGTGTGCTCGAGAAATCGCCCCACGATGGAGCGCACGCGAATGCGTTCCGACAGCCCTGGCACCCCGGGTCGCAGCGCGCATACGCCGCGCACCACCAGGTCGATGCGCACGCCCGCCTGCGAGGCGGCATAGAGCGCTTCGATCACCGTCGGCTCGAGCAGTGCATTCATCTTGGCGATGATGCGCGAGGGCTTGCCCGCCTTGGCGAGCCGTGCTTCGTTCTTGATCGCCGCCATGATATTCGCGTGCAGGGTGAACGGCGCCTGCAGCAGATGGTTCAGCGTTCCCGCCTTGCCCAGGCCGGTTAGCTGCTTGAACACTTCGTTGACGTCTGCACAGACGGCCTGGTTGTAGGTGATCAGACCGAAGTCGGTATACAGTCGCGCCGTGCGCGTATGGTAATTCCCGGTGCCCAGGTGCGCGTATCGGCGCAGCTTTTCGTCCTCGCGCCGCACCACCAGCGCCATCTTGGCATGGGTCTTGTGCGCCACGACACCGTAGACCACGTGTGCGCCGACCTCCTCCAGTCGCCCCGCCCAGTTGATGTTGGCTTCTTCCTCGAAGCGCGCCATCAGTTCCACCACCACGGTCACTTCCTTGCCTCTTCTGGCTGCTTCGATCAGCGCCTCCATGATGGCGGAGTCGGTGCCGATGCGATAGACGGTCTGTTTGATCGCAACCACCTTCGGGTCCTTGGCGGCCGCCTGGATGAAATTGACCACGGGCGTGAAAGACTGGAACGGGTGGTGAAGCAGCACGTCTGCCTTGCGCACCGCGGCGAAGACGTCGGCACGCTTCGCCAGTGCCGCCGGGCGGCCGGGGCGAAACTCGGGGAAGGCCAGATCGGGCCGGTTGACCAGTGCCGGTATCTGCATCAGCCGCACGAGGTTGACCGGACCATTGACCTGGTACAGATCGTCCGCGCTGAGCTCGGTCTGCTGCAGCAGGAAATCGGCCATGGCCTGAGTGCAGTTGTCAGCGACCTCGAGGCGCACCGCGGCGCCCAGGTTGCGCAGCGGCAATTCGCCCTGCAGCGCGGTGCGCAGGTTCTTCACTTCCTCTTCGTCGACGAACAAATCGCTATTGCGGGTTACGCGAAACTGGTAGCAACCGCGCACGCTCATGCCCGCGAACAGTTCGGTTGCATGCTCGTGCAGGACGGAAGACAGGAACACGAAGCACTGCTCCTTGGCCTTTTGCAGTCCGCCCGGCAGGCGGATCATGCGCGGCAGAATGCGCGGCGCTTGTACGATCGCAGCGCGCGAGTCGCGGCCGAAAGCATCGCGACCTTCCAGTTCCACGGCGAAATTCAGGCTCTTGTTGAACACGCGCGGGAAAGGGTGCGCCGGATCCAGACCGATAGGCGTGAGCACCGGCATCATTTCACTGAAGAAGTATTCGCGCACCCAGACGCGCTGCGCCTCGTTGAGGTCGTTGCGGCGCAGAAAGCGCACGCCGGCTTTCGCGAGCTCCGGCAGGATATTCTCGTTGAGCAGCCGGTATTGGCGCTCCACCATTTCATGCGCGATGCGGCTGACTGCGGTGAAGACCTCGCCCGGCGTCATCCCGTCGCGCCCCGCGCTGGACAGATTGATGCGGATTGTTTCCTTCAGTTCGGCGACGCGAATCTCGAAGAACTCGTCCAGATTGCTGCTCACTATGCACAGAAAGCGCAGGCGTTCGAGCAGCGGCGTGTCCGTATCCTCGGCCTGGGCCAGCACGCGGCGGTTGAACTCAAGGATGCCGATTTCCCGGTTGAGAAACAGTGCCTGCGTTGCGGACATGGCGTCTTTTTTCTTGGACGATATAACTTGAACTTCAAATCCTGCTGGGAATATTACCTGAAATGGGCCAGCGGCGACGGGCAAGGATAAAACCGGTCTGCAAAGCGGCCGCGCAAGCCGCTTCGACGCCAGGGACGGGGCTTTTGCCGTTGCACCGCAATAGGCCTGATGCTAAGGTACTCGCGCCATGCAATACGAAACTCTTGCCGCGGTCGATCTGGG
>CAKKSJ010000373.1 GCA_919902965.1 Burkholderiales bacterium | reverse complement strand
CTGCAACAGCCCATCGCGGGAATCATCGCCGCCATGGTGCTGATGCGCAGAGCGCCCAGTTCAGTCGGGATACGCGGCTGCACCAGCGCTCTACCAGCCACGTATTCCGCAAATGCCCGTGCAAGGCCGTCGATCGCCGCCTCCAGGCTGACCAGCCCCTAGAGATCCTCTTCGCTGTAGTGGCGCAACAGTTCAAACGAGTGAAATTCGATCCCGTCGCGGCCTGGACCAAGCTCCCCGGCACCAGGCGCGATGAAGGCGATGCATCCGAGATCCTGCGCCCGGACACACGCGCCGTGCCGTGATCAGACTGTTGGTAGCACCTATGCGAGTTTCACGCCCGCCGCAACCAGAGCGGTCTTGAGCGGGCGATCGCCGCACGCGACCGGCAGGCGCAGTTCGAGTGCAAGCGCGAGATAGCAAGCGTCGTAAGCGCTCAGCGCGAATCGCTTCGCCAGCTTACGAAGCTCCGATAGGCCGATATTCATGGGATGCACGACGGGGTTGAGCCGGCCAAGCACATCGGCGGCGGCGTCGGCGCCGCGCTCGTTCAGAATTCCGCGGCGCTCCAGCACGACCAGTACATTGGTGACTTCCGCGGCGAAGATCACGGGCACATGGTACGGTTCGCGCCTTGCGCGGAGCCGGATGCGCCTCGTGTATGCGGTCGCTTGGCTCGGGACGACCCAGGCGATCGCAACGGATGCGTCGAGCACGAACGCCACTACAAGCGTCCGGCCGCGATCAGGTCCGCGATCTTGAACCGGCCTTTCGCTTTCAGCTTCTTGCGCAACGCTTCCGCCTCGTCCAGCACCGCCGAACGATCCCACGCCGATTCCTTCGCCGGTACTACTTTAGCCACCACGCAACCGCGCTTGGTAATCACGGTCGACCGACCGGATTGTGCGCGCTCGATCACCTCGGAGAAATGCGCTTTGGCGTCGTAAATGCTCAGTTTGTCCATCGCCGTTGACTCCTGACTAGTCAGATCGGCCGAGTCTACACCGAGGGCGGTCCTGTCGCAACTGCTGCGCGCCGCGCAGGACTTGCGCGAAAGAAAGGTCCCATCGAGAGCGATCGAGCTCTGGCAGCGTGCCGCAGCAATTTCCTGCGCTCGCCGGGAAAGCCTTGCCGGCCTGCTGCGGAGTAATGCGTCATCGGCCTCCAGTGCGGTAAAATCGCGCATGCATACCGCCACGCGCATTCGAAACCATGGCTAGGCCCGCCAACGCGGCGGCCGCGCACCTCACCAATTTCATCCGCAACTTCATCGAAGCGGACGTGGCCGGCGGCAAGTACGCAGCGCGCGCCTGGGGCGGGCACCCCGGCCTCGCCGCGACGCACGCTGGCGCGCCGCCCGATCCGGCAAAAATCCGCACGCGCTTTCCGCCCGAACCCAACGGCTACCTGCATTTCGGCCACGCCAAGTCGATCTGCCTCAACTTCGGGCTCGCGCGCGACTACGGCGGCGTCTGCCACATGCGCTTCGACGACACCAATCCGGAAAAGGAAGAACAGGAGTACGTCGATTCCATACTCGAGGCGGTGCGCTGGCTGGGTTTTGGCTGGAGCGCCAACGGAACCGAGCATCTGTACCACGCGAGCGACTACTTCGAGGCCATGTACCAGGCGGCGGAATACCTGGTTTCTTCGGGCCATGCCTACGTCGACGAGCAAAGCGCCGAGGAACTGCGCGCAACGCGCGGCACCCTGACCGAACACGGCCAGGCGAGCCCTTGGCGCGAACGCCCCGCCGCGGAGTCGCTCGCGCGCCTGCACGAAATGCGCGCGGGAAGGTACGCCGACGGCAGCATGGTGCTGCGCGCGAAAATCGACATGCGCTCGCCCAACATCAACCTGCGCGACCCGGC
>CAKKSJ010000372.1 GCA_919902965.1 Burkholderiales bacterium | reverse complement strand
CGTCGCGCACGACGCGGTTGCGCGTTTCGCGCAGCCCGTATTTGAGCGTTTCCGCTTCCTGCGCCGCGACCTGTTCGCGCAATGCGCGCTTGCCCGGATATGGCAGTTTCTGCGACAGCCCGAGCATCTTCATCGTCATGTCCTCGCGGTTGAGGCGCCAAGGCGTGATCGGCACGTTGAGCAGGCCTGCTTCCAGCATCGGGTCCTCCAGCGCGCCCGCGGGGCGCACGCGCTCACCCGCGGCCTCAAGCTCTTTCGCCGCCGCGCGCAGCTCGGGATTGTTTCGCAGCGCTTCGGCGATCAGGGCGCCGAGACGGCCCGCCGCGGCGCGATCACCGCTTGGGTTTACCTCGACCGACACCGCGGCCGCCCTTTGCGCGGGCAGGAACTGCGCATAGACGGGCAGCGCCGGCATTGCGGCGGCGACCGCCGCGGCAAGCACGGCTCCGTCCCGGCGCAGGCGCCTCGATAAACCGATCCAAGTATTGGTCATTGCAATCTCCCGGCCACCGCAATCCCCGCGTTCCGGCGAACGCGCGAACAAAGCCCCGAACGCGGAATCGCCCCGGCGTGCTGTCTATTTCACTTTATCGAGGCGCACGACCGCAAATTCGCCGCCGATGCCTTCTACATCGAACTGGATCTTGTCGCCGGGCTTCAACCCGTCGAGCATGGCCTTGTCTTTGACGCGGTATGCCATGGTCATCGGCGGCATGTCGAGTTTGGGCATCGGGCCGTGCTTGATCGTGACCTTGCCCGCGCCCTTGTCGACCTTGCGTACTTCTCCCTCGGTCAATGCCGCGGTTGTGGCGGCCACGGCAACCGGTGCCGTCGCGGATTGTGGATGATGCCTGTCGTCCGCGCTCGCCTGGAACGCGAACCCCGCGCCAATAAACAATAAAGCGATCAAGCCTGAATTCCGAATCATATCCTTCTCCTTTCGCTGATAATCAATCATGGCTGGTACTATAACGGCTATTTGACCGAAACCGTGCCTAGCATACCGGCCTCGGCCATATCGTGCGCGCCGTGCATCATTCCGCGATGGCTGTCGCTCTGCGCGAATGCCGCAATCGGGGTCAATACGAGCGCGGCAAGAATTAGCATTCCGGTTTTCACGAGTCGGTTCCCTCGGGTTAATGATCGTAATGTCGGCGGCCAGGGTAAGCGTTGATGGCCGGCCGGCTGCCGTTCAACGAATCGGCATCATGCAATCCGGGGACCGACATGAATCTGACGCCAGCATTACATTTTTGTAATCTTTCCAAATGCCGATGGATGACTTGATCCAGGTCAACAGTCGGTGTCCGTACCCGCCTACATTGGCGACAACACAACTCAGACGAATATTGGACCTTCGGTCGGTTAGGAGAAGGTACATTTTCCCAACTTTCCCTGCGAGACGAAACATGAACATGATTACCGGCATGCTATTGACCACCGTATTGGCTTTGACCGGTTGTGGCGGCGGTGGTGGCAGCAGCCCCTCGGCTGCGGCGCTGCCCACTGCAACTGCGACTTCTGTGAGTGGCACTGCTGCTAAAGGAATCGTCAAGCAGGCGAAGGTTCTTGTTTGCCGGATCGTCAACGGCGTGCCGGAGCCCGACGCTTCCTGTGCATCGACCAGCTCCGGCAACGACGGTTCATATAGCGTCGCCTTTAGCGACGGTTATACCGGGCCGGCGATGGTCAAGGTCATGCCGGGCACGGCAAGCACCATGATGGATGAAACAACGGGTACCGATATTCCCTACAACATGACAATGCGGGCGGTCGTACCCGCGATAGCTCCGACAACCACTGTTTACGTGACGCCGTTTAGTGAAATGGCCGCCAGTGCGGTGAGTACGACCACTATCGATGCGACAAAAATCAGGCAGTCGATCGCCGCAGTCGAATCCGTCATGCTGACGCTGGGTGTTGATATGAGCGTAATGCCGATGATGGATCTGAAGAACAACTCCGCCGACGCCGCTCAATTGACTCTGCAATCCAATATGGTCAAACAGTTGGCCAGAGTGGCAGCGGCGGCGAAGAACTCCAATTTGCTCAAAGATGCGAGCGGGCTTGCCTGCAATGCCGCCGGCACCACGCCGTCACAGCAAATTGCGTGCGCGGTTTCGGCAATGGCAGGCGTAATGAATAGTTACGTTACGGCCGATATAGCGAAGTCGGCGAACGTGCTTGCCGCATTGAACGCTCAGAACACCACGAGCGTAAATATGCCTATCCGCAAATCTGACGGAACTATCGGTATGCAACTGGCTGACATGACTTCTTCCGCATCGATGCAAACCGCGATGCAAAATGCGGGAATGACCGTGAGTGCCGCTGCGAATACCGTAAATGTGGTGATGGGTGGAATGCGCTAGCGCCGGGACCTAAAATTGGAAGCGGCCCGTTGAAAGGCCGCCTCGATCTCGACTCAGCCCGGCAATCAACCGCCGAGCTTGTGATCCTTGTGCAACATTTCGTCGACGCGCCAGACCTCGTTTCCGATCATGACGATCTTCTTGCCATCCTTGGTTACCATGACATGGCCGGGATCCATATAGACAGCCCGACCATATTTGTCTTCCATCCCCATCTTTCCATCCTTGTAGATGTAGACCGTTGAACCATCTTTCAACGCGATCGATTTCGCGACCTGGGAAGTGTCAACAGCGAATGCCGAAGCGGTAATGGCACTCATCGCAACAACCGTCAACAGTCGTTTCAGCATCGTCTTTCTCCTAAGAATTAATCGGACCAGCTCGTGAAGATTACTCCCGGGAACATTACCGACTCCTTGCTTGGTGATTACATTTGTTTCATCTCCGGGTAATTTTTCCGTCAATCGTCGCCAGGCAGGTCAGATCGCGGCGTAATGTCTACTTCCCGTCCCGATGGTGGAAGTGCTTGGACCTGTCGTTAGCGACGCTTGGCCGGTCTGTTTTTCTAATGCCGAGGGCACGACGTGCCCGGTGGCGCTCTTGTGGGCTCGATACTCGTCAACGCGTGGATTTTGATCGCTAGAAATAGCATCTTTCGAATTCGGCAAGACACCCCTGCAGGTAGGTTTCTTCGGCC
>CAKKSJ010000371.1 GCA_919902965.1 Burkholderiales bacterium | reverse complement strand
GTGATGCTGCCGACCACCACCGCATTGGCCGAACCGCTGCCGCTCACCATGCCGATCGAGAGCGACCCGAGCACCGCCGCCTGCGGCACCATCTGCCGGTTCTTGCCGGCAAGCCGCTGCATGACATGGATCATCGCGCTCTGCGCCCCGAAGCCGTTTGCGACGGAAGCAAGCAGCAGGAAGGCCGCGATCAGGGTCAGTGCAATCTGGCCGTAGATGCCGTAGATCCCGTTGGACATTTCTACCGTGCTCGATGTGACCACGCGATAGAAGCTGGTGCCCGGATGCCAGAAGAAGTCGAGCGGGCTCAGGTAGCCGAACATGGTGTAGAGCACGAGTACGAAGTTAACCCAAAACAGCGTGGCGTGGGCCAGGCGCGACAGTTCCATCACCAGCAGGAACATGAGCAGGCCGACGACGAAATCCTGCGTCGTATAGGAGCCCTGCCGGTAGATCGAGATCTCTTCGTACTCGAACAGGAAGTAGACGAAGGCATATACGCAGATGCCCAGGTAGAACACCACCAGCAGGTGATTTGCCAGGGCGGGCAGGCGCTGGTACAGAAACGCCCTCTGGTACATGAACAGGATCTGCAGCATCAGCGCGATCGGCAGCAGCCGCGACACCAGTTCCTGCCCGCCGCCGGAACCGGTATAGCAGTACCAGATCACCCAGACGAACAGGGTCAGTGACAGGACGAAGGTCAGGTTTTTGAGATTGGCGTACCGCTTCAGCCAGTCATTCGGCATGGATGTTCCCCTATTGGTGGAAGGTGGACTTCGTACTGCCGGCCGGCGCGGCGTCGGCGTGACCCACTGCGGCGCTCAGCGTATGCGGCGGCGCCCGGCAGAACGCCGGCTCGCCTCATCGTCCGAATCCGCCGGCGCACGGTCTAGGGCATTTTGTAGGTGATTTCGACGCAGGTGGCGGCGCGGGAGTCTGCGGCATCGCGCACCCCCGCCCCCGGCACCCGTTTTACGCGCTTACTTCGCGATCTTCCACTTGTCGTTCCAGGCCTTTTGTTCCTTCAGGAACTTGGCCAGCCCGGCGTGCACCGGGATGTCCGGGTTGGCGGCGATCCCCTGCACCTGCATGCCGACGAAATCGCGGGCCATGGGCGTGAAGCCCGGATCGGCCTTGGCAAGCTCGTCGCGGTGTTTGTAGAACGCGCCCACCAGCTTGTAGACCACATCTTCGGGCATGTCCGCCCGCATGTTGTAGGCGAACAGGATGGGCACGCCATGGATCGTCTTGACACCGACGTCCTTGCTGAACGCCGCCTTCGGATCAACGTCCACGACCGCCAGGCCGGCGGCTTTCAGCTTGGCGATCTCTTCCGGGCAGGGATTGATCACTTTTACGTCCATGCGCACGTCGGTTTCCTTCCAGTAACTCGCGAGCGAGCGGCCGGCCGTGGTGTAGGCGACTGAACCGGCAATGGTGCCGGCCTGCAGGGCGTCGCTATTGGACTTGGCGTCGATCTGGACGTGCTTGAACTGGTAGCCGAGCGCCTTGTAGATGCGCTGGAAATTCAGCCAGTTCATGAAGCCGGCGGTGGTGTAGAACACCGGCTTGCCGCTGAAATCGCCCCAGCACTTGTACTTGCCGACTTCCTTGGCCGATGTGGCCATGAACGACTCCATCGGGTACGAATACCAACTGTGCACCAGCTTTCCCTTCTTGGGCGTGTAATTCTTGAACCCGCCGTCGCCGGAATAGACTTGGGTCATGCCGACATCGGCCGTGTAGCCGATCTCGCCGTCGCCATCCATCACCGCTTTCATCGCGCCGGTGGTCGAGGGATAGGGATTGACGGTGATGGTATATTGCCCGCCGAGCGCCTCCTCGGCGATTTTCACCATCGAGGCGGCAACCTTGTAGCCGTAGGAATCGACACTGGAGGTGGCCCAGCGGATGGACTTGCGCTCTTGCGCCGCAGCCGGTGCAATCGCCGCTACCGTGAATACGGCGGCAAGCGCGACCGCGCATAGCGACAAGCTGTGACCCTGTTTTGGATTAAACATCACGTTCTCCTTTGCGTGCAGGTTAAACTACCGATACCATCATTTGCGATGCAATGCGATGCGATGCGATACGCGCTGAAACCTGCCGTAAATCGGCTTTGCGCGTCGGCATCATCTTATCCCATAGGATGCCCATTTGACACTGTGATCGCGCGCGCTGTCAACGGCGCCAAACGACACGGCGCCAAACGAAAATATGGGGCCGCGATCGAGTCGTGCAATTCCGGACTGCAAGCTGAAATTCGGGAGGGGCGCCGTGGTATGATTTCAGACACAAATATCCGATTTCCAGTGGCTCCCCCCATGTACCCGCACGTCCGACGATTCGCCACTGGAGCCATCCGCTTCTAGAGGACACTCGAATGAATCTCCCCAATGAAAAAGCAGTCAGCCCTGCCGGCGTGCCCATGTGGGTGAATGGAGGCGCACATGCCTCGACCAGCCTGCGCCAGGGCGAAGTGAGCAATCCGGCCACCGGCATGGTAATCCGGCGCGTGTCTTTCGCCAACGCCGAGGACATCGACGCCGCGGTCAAGGCGGCGAGTGCCGCGCTTCCCGGGTGGAGCAAGGCACCGCCGCTCAGGCGCGCGCGCGTGATGCAGAAATTCCTCGCGCTGATGCAGGCCAATCAGAAGGAGCTGGCACAACTCGTTTCGGAAGAGCACGGCAAAACGCTGCCCGATGCGCTGGGCAGCGTGCAGCGCGGCATCGAGGTGATCGAGTTCGCCTGCGGCATCCCGCATCTGCTGAAAGGCGAGTACACCGAGAACGCCGGCACCGGCGTCGATTCCCACACGCTGCGACAGGCGGTGGGCGTGTGCGCCGGCATTACGCCCTTTAATTTTCCGGCAATGGTGCCGCTGTGGATGTTTCCGGTCGCGATTGCCTGCGGCAACACTTTCATACTCAAGCCTTCGGAGAAAGTGCCCTCGACCAGCATGAGAATCGCCGAGCTGTTCAACGAGGCCGGACTGCCCGACGGCGTGTTCAACGTGGTGCACGGCGACAAGGAGGCGGTGGACGCGATCCTCAATCACCCGGGCATACATGCCGTTTCTTTTGTCGGCTCCACGCCGATCGCGAAATACATTTACGAGACCTGCGCAAGGAACGGCAAGCGCGTGCAGGCACTGGGCGGCGCCAAGAACCACGCGGTGATACTGCCGGATGCGGATCTGGAATTCACCGCAGACGCGCTGATCGGCGCCGCCTACGGTTCTGCGGGCGAGCGCTGCATGGCAATTTCGGCGGTCGTTGCCGTGGGTGCCATCGGCGATCCCCTGGTGAAACTGCTTGCTGAGAAAGCCGCGCGCATCAAGGTTGGCCCCGGCGACGTCGCGGGTGTGGAAATGGGGCCGCTGGTCACCCTGGCGCATCGCGACAAGGTCGAGGGCTATATCAACATCGGCGTGGCCGAAGGCGCAAAGCTGGTGCTGGACGGGCGCAACAAGAAAATCACGGACCACGAGAACGGTTTTTTTCTGGGCACCACCCTGTTCGATCAGGTCAAGCCGGAAATGAAAATCTACAAGGACGAAATCTTCGGGCCGGTGCTGGTCGTGCTGCGCGCAAACAGCCTGGAGGACGCGATCGCGCTGGTCAACGCCAATCCCTGGGGCAACGGCACGGCGATATTCACCAGTTCCGGCGGCGCCGCACGCCGCTTCGAGGAAGAGGTTCAGGTGGGCATGGTGGGTGTCAATGTGCCCATCCCGGTGCCGATGGCGTTCTACTCCTTCGGCGGCTGGAAGGCTTCGCTGTTCGGCGACCTGCACATGCATGGCATGGAAGGCGTCAAGTTCTACACCCGCACCAAGGTCGTGACCACGCGCTGGACCAATAGCGATACGCCCGCGGCCGGATTCATCATGCCGACGCTGGGCTGAGCCGCTGAGGAGCAGGCCACCGGCGCTCCCAACACTATGACTGAAGGAAAGACCATGAACGATCCGCAAGTACTCAAGCAGCCGCTCGACCTTGAGCACTACTGGATGCCTTACACGAACAACCGCGCGTTCAAACTTTCGCCGCGCATGATTGCATCGGCCGAAGGCATGTACTACACCACCATGGAAGGCAAGAAAGTGCTCGACGGCCTGGCGACGCTGTGGTGCGTCAACGCCGGGCATTGCCGGCCGAAAATCGTCGAGGCGATACGCAAGCAGGCGGGCATACTCGATTTTTCCTCCTCGTTCTCGCTCGGCCATCCCTTGCCCTTCGAAGTCGCGCGGCGCATCGCCGAACTCACGCCCGAGAGCCTGGACCATGTGTTTTTCGTCAACTCCGGCTCCGAGGCGGTGGACACGGCACTGAAAATCGCGCTCGCCTATCACCGTCTGAAAGGCGAGGCGACGCGCACGCGTTTCATCGGACGCGAGCGCGGCTATCACGGTGTAAACCTCGCCGGTATTTCGGTGGGCGGCGTGCCCGCCAACCGCAAGGCCTACGGTCTGATGATTCCCGGCGTGGATCACCTGCGCCACACCCAGGACCTGGCGCGCAGCGCGTTCTCGCGCGGCCAGCCGGCGGCGGGCGCGGAGTTCGCGGACGAACTGGAACAGCGCATCATCCCTCTGCACGACGCTTCCAATATCGCCGCGGTGATCGTCGAGCCGGTAGCGGGCGCGGGCGGCGTGCTGATTCCGCCGCAGGGCTATTTGCAGCGCCTGCGCCAGATCTGCGACAAGCACGGCATCCTGCTTATATTCGACGAAGTGATCACCGGCTTCGGCCGCCTGGGCAGGCCGTTCGCGAGCGAGTATTTCGGCGTCACGCCTGATCTCATTACCTTTGCGAAAGGCATCACCAGCGGCACCGTGCCCATGGGCGGGGTGATTGTCAAGCGTGAAATCTACGAAACTTTCATGCAGGCGGCCGGCAACGGTATCGATTTTTTCCACGGCTACACTTATTCCGGCCATCCACTGGCCAGTGCCGCGGCGCTGGGCACGCTGGACACCTACGCGGAGGAAGGCCTGCTGACGCGCGTGCAGACCCTGGCGGCGGATTTCGAAAATGGTGTGCACGCGTTCAAAGGGCTGCCGCATGTGATCGATTGCCGCAATCTGGGGATGATAGGGGCGATCGAATTCGCGCCGCGCGCGGGCGCCCCGGGGGCGCGCGCGAAGGAGGTGTTCGAAAAATGCTGGGACCGCGGCGTGTTCGTGCGCCCCATCGGCGACAACATCGCATTCTGTCCGCCGCTGATCGCAGAGAAGAAACATCTCGATGAAATGTTCGGCGTCACCGCCGAAGTCGTCCGCGACCTTGTTTGAACAGGAGCGCGCAGCCATGAACGCCGGAACCAAACCGACAGACCTGCGCATCAACGCCGACCGACTGTGGGATGCGCTGATGCAGATGGCGAAAATCGGCGCCACGCCCAAGGGAGGGGTGAAGCGCCTGACGCTGACCGATCTGGACCGGCAGGGGCGGGATCTGTTTATCGCATGGTGCAAGGCGGCCGGCCTCGCGGTCACTGTGGACGGGGTCGGCAGCATTTTCGCGCGCCGCCGCGGACGCAAGGATGCCGCGCCGCCGGTGGTGTCGGGCAGCCATCTGGATACACAGCCTTCGGGCGGGCGCTTCGACGGCTGCTACGGCGTGATGGCGGCGCTGGAAGTGGCGCGCACCCTGAACGACCATGGCATCGAGACCGATGCTCCCTTCGAAATCGCGATGTGGACCAACGAGGAAGGCGCGCGTTTCCTGCCGGTGATGGGCGCGTCCGGGGCGTTTGCCGGAACGCATACGGTAGAGGAAATACTGAGCGCCGCCGATATGGACGGCGTGTCCTTCGGCGACGCCCTACGCGCGATCGGCTATGCCGGCGCGGCGCCAGTCGGCGGACGTCCGCTGGCAGCTTATTTCGAGGCGCATATCGAACAGGGGCCGCTGCTGGAAAACACCGGCAATAGCGTAGGCGTGGTGACCGGTGCGCTGGGCCAGCGCTGGTTCGAAGTGACGGTCAGCGGCATGGATGCTCACGCCGGCCCCACGCCTATGCATCTGCGGCGCGATGCGCTCCTGGGCGCGAGCTTCCTGATCCAGGAGGTCAACCGGCTGGGCAAGGCGACCGAACATTCGCGCGGCACCGTCGGCATGATCGTCAACCGGCCCAACTCGCGCAACGTCGTTCCTGGCGAAACGGTGTTCTCGGTCGATTTTCGCGACACCGGTGTTCCCGGCCTGGACCGCATGGAACAGGGTCTGCGCGCGGCGGCCGGCAGGATCGCCGCGGAGCTGAGCCTGGGCATAGGCATACGCCAGACCGTATTCTTCCCGCCCTGCCATTTCGATGAAGTTTGCGTGGCGGCGGTGCGCGCGGGCGCCGCGCGGCTGGGCTATCGCCATATGGATATCGTCAGCGGCGCCGGCCACGATGCGGTGTATATTGCCCGCGTCGCGCCCACGGCGATGATATTCGTGCCTTGCGAGGGTGGCATCAGCCACAATGAAACTGAGAACGCCAAGCCGGAGGATCTTGCTGCGGGATGCAACGTGTTACTGCAGGCGGTGCTCGCGAAAGCAGGCTAGCGCGGCTGTCTAGTCTCTGGCCGCCGCGCGGGTTCGGATGGAATGAAGCGGCTATATTCCATGGGAGTGAGCCCGAATCTGTCCAGATCGTCTTCACGCAAACCAGCCAGTTCCTTTTCCACTACTTCGGCAAGTTCATCCAGGACATCGGGCTTTACCAGGAGTGAAAGATAGATTTGCAGGTTTACGCGATTGCAGCGCTTCCATTCGCGCACGATCGTGCGCACGGCTTTTTTCACGACGGCGTCATAATTTCCGATAGGCTCAGTCGTCGGACTTGAAACAGGTGTCGGCTCGAGGCTGCCAGTTCGGGGCAAGGGCTGCGCTGGCACCACCTCCGGCCGGCGGCGTTCGGCGGACTCGGGTGCTCGCGCAATCGCGGGGTGCTGGGTGCCGGGCGGGTGCGGATCCGGAACTGCCTGCGCAGGATTCAGCGACCGATAGCGCGATGCGCGCGCTTTGCCGACGCGTTCTACACGCCCTTGTTCAATCAGTTGGCTCATATGGCGGAACAGGGTAGACCGGTCTACCTTGAGCCCCGTGTGCGCCACCAACTCGTCCAGCGAAAGCCCTTCAGGATGGGCGATCAAGCTGTTTTCCAGGGCCATCTGATAATCGAATTTGTTTGACCGGCTCATTTTCACGCAATCTCTAAGATGCTGAAAATATTATATTTATTAACCCTACAATTCTATTATACAATGATATTCCTGGTTAATGCAATGATATTTAGCCACGGTGAGCCGGCGCAAGCTCATCCAAATGCATGACCTAGAGCCAGCCGGCTTTGCGCAGGCGGTGGAAAAGCACGATGTCCAGGACGGCCATGACGGAAAGGGCGAGCGGGTAGCCATAGGACCAGGATAGCTCCGGCATGTTCTTGAAGTTCATTCCGTAGACGCCGGCGATCATGGTCGGGACCGCCACCAGCGCGGCATAGGCCGCGATCCGCCGGGTGGTCTCGTTTTCCTGCAGCGTGATCAGCGACAGGTTGACCGAGATCGCGGTGGTCACCATGTCGCGCAGGCTGTCGATTGACTGGTTGATGCGCACCAGATGGTCGGATACGTCGCGAAAGTAGTCCTGCGTGCCGGCGCAGACCTGCGGCACCCTGCCGCCGTGCAGCTTGCCGGCCGCGTCCAGCAGCGGCCCGGCCGCGTGCTTGAGCGTCATCAGCTTCTGCTTCAACGCGTACAGCGACTCGATGTTGGAGCGTGTCGACTTGCCGGAGAAAATCCGGTCTTCCACCGCCTCCAATTCGTCCTCGACCGCGTCGAGCACCGGAAAGTAGCGGTCGACGACCGAATCCATCAGTGCGTAGAAGACGAAGCCCGAGCCCTGGCGCAGCAGGTGGGGCTCGCGCTCGCAGCGGGCGCGCACCGTAGCGAATCCGTGCCTGGTGCGGCTGCGCACCGAAAGCACGTAGTTCGGGCCGACAAAGACGTTTACCTCGCCAATGACAATCTCGTCGTCCTCGGCTTCTACCGTATGCAGCACCACGAACAGCGAGTCGCCGTATTCCTCGATCTTGGGGCGCTGGTGGCCGTGGTGCGCATCCTCGACGGCGAGCGCGTGCAGGTTGAACTCGTGCTGCATCTCGGACAGCTCGTCCGGTTCGGGCTCGAACAGTGCGACCCAGAGCAGGCACCCGGGGCGGCGCAAATAGTCGCTGATGTCCTTTTTTTCGATGTCACCGAGTTTCTTGCCGTCTTCATAGGCGACGCAGCTGACCAGCATGGATGTCTCCGCTTGTTTGCACAAATGATAGCAGCAGGGGACGGCGAGTGCGCCACATGCGATAAAATCGCCGTTCCGTGGTTCCTTGAAAGACGCGAACATGCCAGCAATAAGCCGCCGCAGCGCCGAGCTCGGCACCGAGAATGCTTTCGTGGTTCTCGCCGAAGTCAACGAGCTCCTGCGCCAGGGCAAGAACATCATTTCCTTCTGCATCGGTCAGCCGGACTTCCATACGCCGGCCAACATCCAGGACGCCGCGATCAGGGCGATCCGCGAAGGCCGGCACGGTTACACGCCTTCGGCCGGCATAGCGGAATTGCGCACGGCAGCGGCCGCCGACATGGGGCGACTGCGCGGCCTGGCTATCGATCCGGAGCATGTGGTGATCGGTGCGGGCGCGAAACCCTTCATCGCCTACACCATCCTCAGTACCACCGACTACGGCGTGGGTGACGAGGTGATTTACCCGAACCCGGGCTTTCCGATATACGAATCGCAGATTCTTGCCTGCGGCGCGGTGCCGGTGCCGCTGTACTTGCGCGAAGCGCGCGATTTCGCTTTCGACCCGGCCGAGCTCGAGGCGAAAATCACGCCGAAGACCAGGCTGTTGATTCTGAACTCGCCGCATAATCCCACCGGCGGCATTCTGGGGCCGAAACATCTGGCGGACATTGCCAGCGTGCTGCGCCGGCATCCCGACATCTGGATTTTCGCCGACGAAATCTATTCGCGCCTGTTGTACGAAGGTGAATTCACCTCGATTGCGTCGCTGCCTGACTTGTACGAGCGCACCATCATTTCCGACGGTGCGTCCAAAACCTGGGCCATGACGGGCTGGCGCATCGGTTTCGCTTCGAATCCGATCCTCGCGCCGCAGTTCGTGCGCTGGGTGACCAACACCGACTCCTGCGCCTCGCACATCAGCCAGTGGGCGGCGGTCGAGGCGCTGGACGGCCCGCAGGAAGAGCCGCGCAATATGCGCGCGAGTTTCCTCGCGCGGCGCGATTTGATCGTCGGCCTGCTGAACCGGGTGCCGGGTGTGAGCTGCAAGCTGCCCGGCGGCGCGTTTTATGCCTGGCCCAATGTCACGGAAGCCTGCCGCAGGATAGGCGCGAAAGACTCGGAAGAGCTGCGCAAACGCCTGTTGAATGAAGCCGGGGTGGCGGTGCTGGCCGACATCCACTTCGGTGCGCGCGTGCCCGGCGAAGGTCAGCACATCCGCTTTTCCTACGCGGCATCCAATCAGGCCATCGAAGAAGGCGTCGCGCGCATGGCCGAGTTCATCCGCAGCAACGGCCGCTGAGCGTGGATCCGCGACCCAGCGTCACCGTGGCCGCGGTGATCGAACGTGGCGGGCAATTTCTCCTGGTGGAGGAGGAAGACGACGGGCAGGTGCTGTTCAACCAGCCGGCCGGGCACCTGGAGCTGAATGAATCCCTGGTCGAGGCTTGCGCGCGCGAAGTGATGGAGGAGTCGGCCTGGCATTTCCGGCCGCGCGAACTGCTAGGCATATACCGCTGGACCAAGCCGGCGTCTGCGGGCGGAGCGGGCGTGACCTATGTGCGTTTCGCTTTTTGCGGCGACTTGGGCGAGCATGAGTCCGGCCGCGGGCTGGATAAAGGCATAGTGCGCGCGCTATGGATGAGCGCCGGGGAGATCCGCGCCTCGCGCGCGCGCCATCGCAGCCCGCTGGTCTTGCGCTGTGTCGAGGACTATCTTGCCGGCAGGCGCTATCCGCTGGACGCGCTGATCGAGCATGGCTAATTTTGCTGTGCGCGCATTGGCGCTGCTGGGCGCGCTCGCCCTGCCCGGATTGAGCGCGCAGGCCGAAGAGCTTACGATCTGCTACAACTACGGCTGTTATGCCAGGGCGCCTGTGGACTTCAGCGAGCAGCAACTCGCGCCGCTGCAACAGCAACTCGCTGCAAGCGCCGACGCCGCGGCCGAACGCGAGGCGATTTCAGCGATCATCGGCCGCATGTACGCGATTGCGGGCGAACAGACGCCGGTATGGCGCGACAAGGGCGGCAATTATGCCGACGGCGGGGACAACGGAAAAATGGACTGCATCGACCATTCGACCAATACCAGCGCCTTTCTCCGGCTGCTGCAGGCGCGCGGCTGGCTCAGATTCCACGAGCTGTTGGAGCCGCTCATGCGCAGCCGTTTTGCCTTCGCCGAGCACTGGGCGGCGCGCATCCGCGAGCGCGAAACGCAGAAGGGCTATAGCGTCGACAGCTGGTTTTTCGACAGCGGCCGGCCGGCGCTGGTGCTGCCGGTCGAGGACTGGCTTGCAGGCGACACTCCCAATGTCCAATAATGAAAAAATCATCGTCGGCATGTCCGGCGGCGAGGACACAGCGGTGGCGGCGTTGCTGTTGAAGCGCGCAGGCCACGAGGTCGTCGGCCTGTTCATGAAGAACTGGGAGGACGACGATGACGACGCGTATTGCTCCACACGCCAGGACCTGATCGACTGCGCAGCAGTTGCCGATGTCATCGGCATCGAGCTGGAGGCGGTCAATTTCGCCGCCGAATACAAGGAGCGCGTGTTCAGCGCCTTTCTCGCCGAGTACCGGTCCGGACGCACACCCAATCCGGATGTGCTGTGCAACGCCGAAATCAAGTTCAGGGCGTTTCTCGATCACGCCATCGCGCTCGGCGGCGCGCGCATCGCCACCGGCCATTACGCTGGCGTGCGTTGCGTGGACGCCAGCGTTGGTGGGGTGCGCGAGGTGTCAGAGGCGGGGCGGTCGCGGCGTTTCGAACTGCTCAAGGCCGCCGACAAAAGCAAGGATCAAAGCTATTTCCTGCACCGCCTGAGCCAGGCGCAGCTGGCGTGCGCGGTATTTCCCCTGGCGCAGCTCAGGAAAACCGAGGTGCGCAGGATCGCCAAAGAGGCGGGGCTGCCGGTGCACGCCAAGAAGGACTCGACCGGCATCTGCTTCATCGGCGAGCGGCCGTTCCGCGAATTCCTCAACCGCTATTTGCCGCGCACGCCCGGACCGATACGCACACCCGAAGGCCGGGTGATCGGCGAGCATGTCGGCCTCGCGTTCTATACCATCGGGCAGAGGAAGGGCATAGGCATAGGCGGCGTGAAGGGTGGCGGCAGCGAAGGTGCGGCCTGGTATGTCGCAGGCAAGGACATGGAGAAGAACGAACTCGTCGTGGTGTCCGGCCACGAGCACCCGTTATTGCTGAAGCGCAGCTTGCGCGCCAGGGGCCTGTCCTGGGTCGGCGGCAGCGCGCCGGATGCGGCGCTGGCCTGTGCGGCGAAGACACGCTATCGGCAGGCCGACGCGCCCTGCCGCATCGAGCGCGTCGAAGAAGATCTGCTTGAACTCGCTTTTGCGCAGCCGCAGTGGGCGGTCACGCCGGGACAATCGGCGGTGCTGTATCAGGGCGAAGTCTGCCTGGGCGGCGGGGTGATTCAGTAGCGCGCCGCGGGCACGCCGGACCGGCGCAAGCGGCTGCGGCCGGCCCGAGTCAATGCTTCTTGCGCGCTGCCGGGGCCGGCGTTTCGCGCGGCACGGTATCGGCGAAGGACGCGCGCTCGGCCAGTTTTGCTGCAAGTTTTGCAAGGTTCGCGTGGAGCACGCGCCATTCGTGGGATCCGTGGCGGAAGTCGAGATAGCCCAGGGCGACGCCGCAGGCGATGTCGGCCAGGGTAAACGCATTGCCGGTGCACCAGGGCTTTTCGCCCAGATCCCGCGCCATCACCGCCAGGCCGCGTTCGATCTTGTCCATCTGGCGCTTGATCGTCGCCTCGCTTTTCTGTTTCGCCGGACGGCGGCGCTCCAGCACCACCGCGACCGCGGCATCGAGCACGCCGTCGGCCAGCGCTTCCCAGCGCTTGACTTCGATTTTCTCGCGGT
>CAKKSJ010000370.1 GCA_919902965.1 Burkholderiales bacterium | reverse complement strand
CTAACCCTTATCCTGCGTCTGCGACCAGGTTTGCATGGCGCGGCCCCAACGCTCTGCCGTGACCGCGTCAATCTCGAAGATGGTGAAACGCGCACCGCGTTCGCGTATGCGCAAGCGCAGCAGCGGCATCCCGCCCGCCGCGTACTCCACCTGGACCAACTCCACCTCCTGGCCACCGAATGGACAAATGAATTTATCCAGACTTTTGGTCGTATCCACGCTGCATGCTCCGCTCTTTAGTATCGTAGATTATCTTATTTCATTTTGCTACTTAATCAGGCGCCAGCCGCGCACATGCCTGTGGCACCTGTGCCGCAACTCTGCTTCTGCGCCTTGACCCGCGTCACGCAGGCGTGATTCCGGCTTAATACACTGTACTCCCAGTCGTGAACGAACGGTGAGGAGTCCGCCTCCAAAATCAGTCAAGGTTTGATAATTGTCATAACTTCCGCGTTCCGCCTCCCCTAGTATTTCTACTGAACCGTTTTGGAGCAGCACCGTGTACTTCGTGCGGATAGGTGTCGCGTCACCCGTACGAGTCCGGTCGCCCAGAGCGGGTAATAGTCGATCCTCACATCGGCACCTAAGTTCCTCGGAAGAATACGCTGGCCTCACACCGAACACGATACTTTCACCTTGAACGGAGAAGAACAGATGGCGAATAAACCGCATGACACGCCTTTGCTGGACGAGCTTGAGACCGGCCCGTGGCCCAGTTTCGTCACCGGCCTCAAGCGTCTGGCGAAAGACAAGGACCAGATGGTCGATCTGCTCGACCAGCTGGAGCATTCCTACAGAACCAAGCTGGGCTACTGGAAGGGCGGCACGCTCGGCGTCTACGGTTATGGCGGTGGGGTCATCCCGCGCTTCTCCGAAATCAAGGACGAGAACGGGAAACCGGTCTATCCACTGGCGTCCGAGTTCCATACGCTGCGCATAATGCCGCCCTCGGGCATGCATTACACCACCGACATCCTGCGCAAGCTCGCCGACATCTGGGATCGGCACGCCTCCGGCCTGATTGGCATGCACGGCCAGTCGGGCGACATCCTGTTCATGGGCGCGAACAACGAGAACGTGCAGAAGGCCTTTGACGAACTCAACGAGGCCGGTTTCGACATGGGCGGCGCCGGACCCGCCTTGCGTTCCTCGGTGTCCTGCATAGGCGCGGCGCGCTGCGAGCACTCCTGCTACGATGAAGGCAAGGCGCACGTAATGGTGATCAACAATTTCCTCGATGACATGCACCGCCCGGCGCTGCCCTACAAATTCAAATTCAAGTTTTCGGGCTGCCCGAACGACTGCACCAACTCGATCCAGCGCTCGGACCTGGCGATCATCGGCACCTGGCGCGACAATATGCGCACTGACGAGCCGATGGCGAAGAAGTGGTTTGCCAAGCACGGCATGAACGAGCTGGTGAACAACGTGGTCACGCGCTGTCCGACCAAGGCGATGCAGGTGAAGGATGTCAAGGACGTACGCAAGGGCGCAGCCATATCCGCAGTCGCGCTGAACGATACGCAGGCGCTGGAGATCGACAACAGCGATTGCGTGCGTTGCATGCACTGCATCAACGTGATGTGCGGCGCCCTGGCGCCGGGCAAGGACAAGGGCGTCACCGTCCTGTGCGGCGGCAAGCGCACGCTGAAAATCGGTGACACGATGGGTACCGTAATCGTGCCTTTCCATCGGCTGCAGACCGAGGAAGACTACGCCTGGCTCGTCGAACTGGGGGGCAAGGTCATTGAGTTCTTCGCCGAGAACGCGCTCGAGCACGAGCGCACCGGCGAGATGGTCGAGCGCATCGGCCTGGCGAGTTTCCTCGAAGGCATGGACCTCGAGGTGGACGCCAACATGGTGTCCTGCCCGCGCACCAATTCCTACGTCCGAACCGACGGCTGGAACGAGGAAGTGGCCCGGATCAAGGCCAAACAGGCAGCCGCCTGAAGCCCGAACAGAACACGGAGACTAGCAATGGCACAAGCTCAAACGCAAATGCGCAAACCCAAGGAAACCGGGGTACCGGACGGCAAGCTGTACATGCACCCTATCCTGTTGAAGAATCACGGCAACTGGAAATACCATGAACGGCCGCGCCCCGGCGTGCTGCACCACGTGTCGCACAGCGGAGACGAAGTGTGGACGGTGCGCGCCGGCACGGCGCGCCAATTGGACGTGTATACCATCCGCAAGCTGTGCGACATCGGCGATCAGTACGCGGACGGTCATCTTCATTTCACCATCCGCTCCAACATCGAATACCTGGTTGCCGACCAGAAGAAAGTCGCGCCCTTGATCGAAGCGCTGGA
>CAKKSJ010000369.1 GCA_919902965.1 Burkholderiales bacterium | reverse complement strand
TCGGTGCCAGGCCCTCGGTGGGTTCGTCGATCATGATCAGGTCGGGGTCGCCCATGAGGGTGCGGCACAGGGTCAGCATCTGCTGCTCGCCGCCGGAGATCATGCCGGCCTCGACCTTGGCGCGTTCCTCCAGACGCGGAAACAGGCGATACATGTCCGCAATGTTCCAGCGCGCGGACTGGTTCGGCTTCGCGCCCTTCATGCCGAGAATCAGATTCTGCTCCACCGTGAGCGTGGGGAAAATGTCGCGCATTTCCGGCACATAACCCAGGCCCTTGTGCGCGATCTGAAACGCTTTGAGTCCCAGCATCTGCTCGTTCTTGAAAATCACGGAACCTTCGGCTTCGACCTGGCCCATGATGGCCTTGATGGTGGTGGAACGGCCGACGCCGTTCCTGCCCAGCAGACTGACGATTTCGCCGTTGCCCACCTGCAAATGCACCCCGTGCAGTATGTGGCTTTTGCCGTAGAACGCGTGCAGGTCTTTGACTTCCAGCATCTCAGTGCGCCTCGGTTCCGAGATAGGCTTCCTGCACGGCTTTGTTGCCGCGGATGTTCTCCGGCACGTCGCTGGCGATGACTTCACCGTACACCAGCACCGAAATCTTGTCGGCAAGATCGAACACCACGCCCATGTCGTGTTCCACCATGATCAGGGTCTTGCCCTGGCTCACTTTGCGGATCAGTTCGACCGCGTCGGAAGTTTCGGTGCGGCTCATGCCGGCCGTGGGTTCGTCCAGCAGGATCACCTCGGCGCCCCCGGCAATGGTGATGCCGATTTCCAATGCCCGCTGTTCGGCATAGGAGAGCACGCCGGCTGAAGTGTCGCGGCGCGCTTTGAGCCCGATAGCTTCCATCACTTCCTCGGCGCGCCGGTTGGCGTCTTTCAAGCCGCCGAGCCGGTGCCAGAAGGAGTACTTGTATCCCAGCGTCCACAGCACGGCGCAGCGGATGTTCTCGAACACCGACATGCGCTGGAAGATGTTGGTTACCTGGAAGCTGCGCGACAGGCCCTTGCGGTTGATCTGGAACGGTTTCAGGCCGGAGACACTCTCGCCGTTCAGCAGGATATCCCCATGCGACAGCGGATAGCGCCCGCTGATCAGATTGAACAGGGTGGACTTGCCCGCGCCGTTTGGGCCGATGATGGCGTGGCGCTCGCCGCGCGGAACGGCCAGATCGACGCCGCGGATGATCTCGGTGTTGCCGAAGTTTTTCGTCACCCCCTTGAGCTCGATCGCCGAGTTCATAGCGCCGCCCTAGCCTGCAGGATGTGTACGATGTCGCTCCAGGCGCGGCCTACCGCGTTCCAGGCGAGGCGCGAAATGACGAAGCCGCCGGCGAGCAGGCCCGTTGCGACCGCCCAAGGCGTGGTGTGGGTGACGTCAAACGCAATTCCGAAAAGTTTCATTCCAGGCGCAGTGCCGGCTTCGATGGAAAAGTGATAGGTCATTTCCACCACGCTGATCAGGCCGCCGAGCAGCACCAATCCGGTAGCGAGCGTCGCGGCGTAGGGCAGCCACAGCCGGCGCATCAGCCGCGCCTTGATCACCGGCACATGCATCACGATCAGGCTGGCGAAACCGCCGGGGGCGTACAGCACGATCAAGAGGAACAGCAGTCCGAGATAGAAAGCCCAGGCCTGAGTAATCGAGCCGACGGCGGTAAGCATGATGAAGAACACGATGCTGCCGATGATGGGGCCGAAGAAAAATCCAGCGCCGCCGATGAAGGTTGCGATCAGCACACCGGCCGAGCGATAAGCGCCGACGTTTTCGGCGGTGACGATTTCATAGTTGATGGAACTCAAGCCGCCGGCGATGCCGGCAAAAAAACCCGACAGCACCAGGGTGAGAAAACGCACCATATGCGTGTCGTAGCCGACGAATTCGGCGCGCTCCGGATTGTCGCGCACGGCATTGGCCATGCGCCCGAGCGGGGTCTGGGTCCAGGCGTACATCGCCACCATGCACAGCAGCGCCCAGCCTACGATCAAGTAATACACCTGCAAAGACGGTCCGTAAGTGACGCCGAGGAAAGACTCGCCGATGACGCGATTCGTGGAAATGCCGGCCTCGCCGCCGAAAAAATCCGAGAACATAAGCGAGCAGGCGAAGACCATTTCACCGATGCCCAGTGAAATCATCGCAAAGGTAGTGCCGGCTTTCTTGGTGGTGACATAGCCGAAGATGACACCGAACACCGCGCCGGCCAGGCCGCCGATCAGCGGCGTCAGGGTCACCGGGAAATAGAATGCGCCTTTGCTGATCAGGTTGAGCGCATGCACAGTGAAATAGGCGCCCAGGCCAGAATACACTGCGTGGCCGAAGGAAAGCATGCCGCCCTGCCCGAGCAGCATATTGTAGGACAGCGCGAATATGATACCGACGCCTATCTGGCTCATGAGCGTGAGCGAGAAACCCGCGGTCAGGATCAGCGGCAGCACGATCATCAGCAGTGCCGTGCCCCCCCAGACGAACCAGCGTCCGAGCTTAAGCGGACTGTATTTGAGCTTTGCCAACTGTGTCACCGTCCGCCGCTAGCCTTCCCGCGTTCCCATGATGCCTTTGGGCCGGAAGATCAGCATCAGCACCATCAGCAGGTAGGGCAGCACCGGAGCCGTCTGCGCGATGGTGAGCTTCCATAGCGCCGCCAGCGGCGCGTCCGGTCCGATGGCGAAACCGAGCTTGGCGAACAGATCGACGAAGGAGTAGTCCAGGGCTACCGAGAAGGTTTGCAGCACCCCGATCAAGAGCGATGCGAGGAAGGCGCCCGCGAGCGAGCCCATGCCGCCCACCACCACCACCACGAATACGATGGGCCCGACAGCCGCCGCCATGCCCGGTTCGGTGATGAAGGCATTGCCGCCGATCACGCCCGCCAGCCCGGCCAGCCCAGAGCCACCGCCGAACACCAGCATGAACACCCGCGGCACATTGTGCCCGAGGGACTCCACCGTCTGCGGATGGGTGAGCGCCGCCTGGATCACCAGGCCGATGCGGCTGCGCGTCAGCGTTAGATAGATCCCGACCAGCATGCTCACCGATATCGCCATCATGAATACGCGGTAGATCGGGTAATCCGTCGAAAACAGGGTAAATGCCGCACCGTCCAGCGAAGGCGGCACCACATAGGGAACCGAGGAGCGCCCCCAGATCAGGTGCACCGCCTCTTCGATCAGGTAGGCAAGCCCGAAAGTGAACAGCAATTCGGCCACATGGCCGTATTTGTGCACGGTGCGCAGGCCATAGCGTTCGACCACCATGCCGACCACGCCGACCAGCAGCGGCGCGACCACCAGCGCCGGCCAGAAACCGAGGTATCCGCTGATCTGATAGGCGAAGTAGGCGCCGATCATGTAAAAGCTCGCATGCGCGA
>CAKKSJ010000368.1 GCA_919902965.1 Burkholderiales bacterium | reverse complement strand
TGTCGGATCAACGCGGCGGACTCAAGGGCGAATACCTCGAGCCCTCCGACCAACTGACGCTCAAGAGGCTGGCCGCCGAGATATACGGGAAGGCCGTAGCCTATTGCAAGCAACGAGAAACCGCGTCTACGAAGACGGGCGGTTGAGGAGATTCTTCAGGAGTTCTTGTGAGGCTTGTGTAGAGGGCGATCGAGGCTGTCACGATGCGAAGAAACGCCTGCGGCGAACTGCCGCAACGATTCGATCTGCTGCTTGGTCGCAGATGGCGGTCAAAGCTTAACAAAACGCACAAATGGTAAGAATTCGAGGGAATGAGCCGACCAAGGGGCTGAAGACAGGGACGAGAAACGCTAATTACAATTTTTCTTTCGCCGAGGAAATTCTCATGACGCAAGACCAGCGAACAGCCAAGGTCGTCATCAATGGCCGGGATGTCTCGGTCGAGTGGACCGATGCCGCCGCGCGAGAACTCGCCCGGCGTCCGCGTCCGCTGGTCGTCGAGCTGGAACTGTATTTTTCCTGTCTGGTGAAAAAATTCGTGCACTTTCATGATCAAGCCGGCGAGCGGAAAACCGTAGCGGCAAACGACAAGCTGCGCCTGTACTTTCGTCCGGTGACTTCGACCGCTTGCAGCTTCGAAGTCGCCGAACGCCTGGGCCGCCAGCCGGAAACGGACTTGCACAGCGCGGCAGTCGGCAGAATCGTCCCGAAGAAAGTCAGCCTCGATTTCGCCAGAGGCGCGTGGCAAGGCCACTACAGCCTGTGACTTCCGCATCGCAATAAAAGCGCACCTTCCATCGTGAGCACCGACGGGATTTCCAGGCTGTTGGAACATGTCGGACTGCGCGCCCATACCTTCTTTGCCGGCCCGCTGTGCGGCCTGCATGGCTTCGCCGCTGACGAAGGCCTGGGTCATCTGCACGTAATCCGCTCGGGCGAAATGCGCGCACTGCAGGCCGGTCATGAGGATATCCTCGTGCACACGCCGTCACTGTTGTTCTATCCGCGACCGCTCGATCACCGCCTGGAGGTCGAGGACACGGTGGTCGCCGACGTGCTGTGCGCCAGTGTGCGTTACGATGCGGGCCTGGAAAACGCGATCACGCAATCCTTCCCCGCCGTCGTGGTCATACCGTTCAGCGGCCTGGAGCGCATCGACCTGACGCTGAACGCGCTGTTTGCCGAGGCCAGGGAGACCAATCCCGGGCGCCAGGTCATGCTCGACCGCCTGTGCGACATTTTGCTCATCCAGATTGTTCGCTTCGCGATTCAGCAAAAACTCGTGACCCGCGGCGTGCTTGCAGGTTTGGCTCATCCGCGTCTGGCCGGACTGCTGGGGGAATTGCTCGACACCCCCCGGCGAGCCTGGACGCTGGAGACCATGGCCGCGCGCGCCAATCTTTCGCGCAACGCATTCGCGAATGCGTTCCGCGACGCGGTTGGCAGCACGCCCGCGGAATTCCTGACACGCATGCGCATCGCGCAGGCGCAGCGCCTGCTGCGCAAGGGGCGCCCCGTCGCATTGGTGGCGGAGGAAGTCGGCTACAACAGCCAGCCGGCGTTCTCGCGGGCCTTTATCCGGGAACTCGGCATCAGCCCCTCCGCCTGGATACGCAAGAATAGGCACGCCGGATAGTGCGGCCGGGCGCTGGTGTCTTCGATGTGCAGGGCGATCGGCCTGTCCCCGAAAACTATCTGTAAGTAAATCGGGATTACGACGACCAATCTGCATATGCTAATGTCTGGAGCGAGGCTGAACCTGCGTTCCTGCATGAGCGAGAACTGATTCGGGACCAATCATGAGTAAGCTGATGTATTCCTGCGAGCAAGCCGCCAGGCTTTCCTCGAGGGCGATGGAACTCCCGCTCGCGCCGGCGGAGCGCATACTGCTGGGCATGCACCTGATGATGTGCAAGGGATGCACCGGCTTCGCGCAGCAAATCGAGTTTCTGCGCCGCACATCGCGTAAAATTCCCGAAGTGCTGGAAAAAGACGCGGACTGAGCCCGCCGGCACTGCGCATGCCGTGCGTCCGTGGTTCCGCGGCAGCTCATCCTCGAAAGGAATTACGCAATGCAATCGCCGGATCAACCGGTCCTCAGGGACATCGTGCTTGTCGGCGGCGGCCACAGCCATGTAGTCGTGCTCAAGCGCTTCGGCATGCATCCCGTGCCAGGCGTGCGCCTGACCGTGATCTGCCGCGACACCCATACGCCCTATTCCGGCATGCTGCCCGGCTATATCGCCGGGCATTACAGTTACGACGAGGTGCACATCGATCTTTCGCAGCTGGCGCGGTTCGCCGGCGCGCGTTTGTTTCGCGATGAAGCGCTGGGCCTGGACCGCGACGCCGGCAAAGTGTTGTGCCGCAACCGGCCGCCGGTGCCTTACGATTTTCTGTCGATCAACATCGGCTCCACGCCGCAGATGAGCGGAGTGGCCGGAGCCGCCGAACACGCGCTGCCGGTAAAACCGGTCAACGGCTTCAATGAGCGCTGGCAGCTGCTGCTCGAGCGCGTGCGCCGGCACGCCGGGGCGACGCGCATCGCCGTGGTCGGCGGCGGCGCCGGCGGGGTCGAGCTGACGCTGGCGATGCAGTACCGCTTGCGCAAGGAACTGCACGCAGCGGGGCGCAAGCCGGACGCGATAAGCTTCCACCTGCTCACTCGCGACGCGGTCATACTGCCGACCCACAATGCCAGGGTGCGCCGCGCCTTCGAGCGGGCGCTGGCCGAACGCGGTGTCGTTCTGCGCTGCAACGCCGAGGTCAAACAGGTATCGGCGACGCGCCTGCGGACTGCGAGCGGCGAAACCGTGGACGCCGACGAAATCGTCTGGGTCACGCGCGCCGGCGGCGCGCCCTGGCTGCGCGAAACCGGCCTCGCTCTGGATGCGGACGGTTTCATACAGGTAACCGACACGCTGCAGACCGTGACCGACCCGAAGGTGTTTGCCGCAGGCGACGTCGCCAGCATGGTGCAGCACCCGCGCGAGAAGGCAGGGGTGTTCGCGGTGCGTCAGGGACCGCCACTGGCGGAAAACCTGCGCCGCATCGTCGCGGGCATAGCGCTCAAGCCCTATCGGCCGCAGAGCACGTGGCTGGCGCTGATCAGCACCGGCGACAAGTATGCGGTGGCCTCGCGCGGCGCGCTCGGCTTCCAGGGCGCCTGGGTGTGGCGCTGGAAGGACTGGATCGACCGCCGCTTCATGCTCAAGTTCAGCGTGTTTCCGCCCATGCAGGCCGGGCCCGCGCAAACCCCCGCCCCGGTCCAGCTCGATCAGGAGGAGGCCGCGCAGGCCATCTCCGCAGTGGCGATGCGCTGCGGCGGCTGCGGCGCCAAAGTCGGCGCCACGGTGCTGACGCGCGCGCTGGTCGCGCTCAATCCGGTCGATCGCGACGATGTGCTCATCGGCCTGCACACGCCAGACGACGCCGCGGTGGTGCGCGTACCGCCAGGCAAGGCGATGGTGCACACGGTGGATTTTTTCCGCGCCTTCGTCGACGATCCCTACATATTCGGCAAGGTCGCGGCCAACCATGCCCTGGGTGATATTTTCGCCATGGGGGCCGAGGCGCAGTCGGCCACCGCGATCGTCACCGTGCCGGCCGGGCTCGAAGCCAAGCAGGAAGACCTCTTGTTTCAGATGATGTCCGGCGCGATCGAAGTGCTCAATGAGGCCAATTGCGCCTTGGTCGGAGGCCACACCGGCGAAGGAAAAGAACTGGCGCTCGGTTTTGCCGTCAACGGGCTGGTCGATGCGGATATGGCGTCGGTGATGCGCAAAGGCGGCATGCGGCCGGGCGACGTGCTGATCCTCACCAAACCGATAGGCACCGGCACGCTGTTTGCGGCGCATGCGCGCCTGGAGGCCCGCGGGCGCTGGATCGA
>CAKKSJ010000367.1 GCA_919902965.1 Burkholderiales bacterium | reverse complement strand
CTTGCGCAGACCAACGCAGTTTGCGCAAACCGGAACCGCCGGGGATGACGTCGCCTGCGTCGGGCGCGGCTACCAAAAAGTTTTGTAAACTGCGTAGATCTTCATCGTCCCAATGCTCCGCACGAAAGGAGATGAACGGAGTAAGTTCAACGAAGACCATGAAACCGACTATACGCGTTAAGCGTATGGTGTGCAACTATGTATTGCGTATCTTGGAGTGTTCTTGCTGAAGCATGAGTTAGCGAATAGCATCGAGGTTGCTGCGATGCCACATCGCCTGGAACGCTAGGCTTGGAGCGGTTCTCCAACCAATGACTTGGCGCAATTAAGATCACAAATTGTGATCTTAAAGCTGCGCCTTCCTCCCAAGTGAGCTGGAACATGAAATCCTCGGGAAAGCGATCGAGGTTGCGCCTGACCGCCTGATTCTGGGTACGGGTATCGACCCCGTAGAGGACGGCGAGGTGAGCACGCGGTGGCCGCGCCGTGTGAGGATCTGCCGCTCGATGCGCTCGGCAGAAAATGCGGTGCGGCTCATGAATACTTCGGCCGAAGCCACTACATTACAAGCCGATTTGGCTCGAGCTCAGGCCTCAGCGGCCACGCGCACGCTCTCCGCCAGCATTGCGGCCAGCGCCTCCACCTTGGCGCCATCCTCGCCTTCGACCATCACCCGCAGCACCGGCTCGGTGCCCGAAGGCCGCAGCAACACCCTGCCCGCCTTGCCCAGATCGCGCTCGGCCGCTTCTTTGGCCTTGCCCACCGCGGCGTTGGATTCCCAGTTGAATCCCCGGTCGACCTTTACGTTGACCAGCTTCTGCGGGTACAGCGTCAGCTCGCGGCACAGTTCGGCCAGGCTGGCGTTGCTCACTCGCATTGCGGTCAGGACCTGCAGTGCCGACACCAGCGCATCGCCGGTGCTGTGCTTGTCCAGGCAGATGATGTGGCCGGAGTTTTCGCCGCCCAGTTGCCAGCCTTTCTCCTGCATCAGTTCGAGAACGTAGCGATCGCCCACCCGGGCGCGGGCAAATGCGATGCCGGCCTTCTCTAGCGCGCGCTCCAGCGCCAGATTGCTCATCAGCGTGCCGGCCACGCCGGGTACCGCGCCCTGTCCGGCGCGCATGCGCGCGATCACGTAGAGCAACTGATCGCCGTCATAGGACACGCCGCGCTCGTCGACCATCAGCAGGCGGTCGCCGTCGCCGTCCACGGCGATGCCCAGATCGGCCTGGTGCTGCTTTACCGCCAGCTGCAGCGCCTGCGGGCTGGTGGCGCCGACCAGGTCGTTGATGTTGAGGCCGTCCGGGTTGACGCCTATCGCCACCACGTCGGCGCCGAGCTCGTGGAACACGTGCGGCGCGATGTGATAGGCCGCGCCGTTGGCGCAGTCGACCACGATCTTCAGGCCACGCAGGTCCAGCCGGTTGGGGAAGGTGCTCTTGCAGAATTCGATATAGCGGCCGGCAGCGTCGTCGATGCGCCGCGCCTTCCCGAGCTGCGCCGAGGCGCGGCAGCGCATCGGCTGCGCGAGCTGCGCCTCGATCTCGGCCTCCACCGCGTCGGGCAGCTTGTTGCCATCGCCGGAAAAGAACTTGATGCCGTTGTCGGGGTAAGGATTGTGCGAAGCGCTGATCACCACCCCGGCCTGCAGGCGCAGCGCGCGCGTGAGATAGGCCACTGCCGGGGTCGGCATCGGGCCCGACAGCATCACGTCGACGCCCGCCGATGCAAATCCCGCCTCCAGCGACGCCTCGAGCATGTAGCCGGAGATGCGCGTGTCCTTGCCGATCAGTACTGCCGGCCGCGTGCCCGGAGCGAGTTGCGCCCGGCGCACCAGCACTTCGCCCGCGGCAAAACCCAGGCGCAGCATGAAATCCGGCGTGATCGGCGGCTCGCCCACCAGACCACGGATGCCGTCCGTTCCGAAATACTTTCTGGTCATGTGATTTTTCCCACGGCCGCAAGAACGGCCAAAGCATCCCGCGTCGCCGCAACATCATGCACGCGCAG
>CAKKSJ010000366.1 GCA_919902965.1 Burkholderiales bacterium | reverse complement strand
ATAGTAACCGCCGCCGTTGGCGCAGGAACCCATGGAGATCACCCAGCGCGGCTCTGCCATCTGGTCGTAGACCTTGCGCAGCGCCGGCGCCATCTTGTTGCACAGCGTGCCGGCGACGATCATCACGTCGGACTGGCGCGGGCTGGGGCGGAATACAATACCGAAGCGGTCCAGATCGTAGCGCGCCGCTCCGGAATGCATCATTTCAATGGCGCAGCAGGCGAGTCCGAAGGTCATCGGCCACATCGACCCGGTGCGTGTCCAATTGATCAGCTTGTCCGCCGTGGTGGTGACAAAGCCTTCCTGCAATAGCCCTTCTATTCCCATTCAAGCGCCCCCTTCATCCATTCATAGATGAAACCGATCACCAGGACGCCGAGGAAAATCATCATGGAAACGTAGCCGAACAGCCCGATTTCATTGAGCACGATCGCCCAGGGAAACAGGAACGCGATCTCCAGATCGAACAGGATGAATAAAATCGCGACCAGGTAATAGCGCACGTCGAATTTCATGCGCGCGTCTTCGAAGGCTTCGAAGCCGCACTCGTAGGGGGAAAGCTTTTCACTGTTGGGCCGGTGCGGCCCGAGTATCGCTCCGGTGACGATAGGGCCGACGCCGACCGCGAGGCCGACGAAAATGAACATCAGAACAGGAAAGTAATTTTCAAGCACGAATCGTCAAATTCCAGAGTCGAAGCACGAGGATTTGCTTGGATTTGTTCTTGCAATCATACAGGCAGGCGACATCGTCTACCATTGAGCACCTTGCGAGGTTGACATAGATCAAACGCTCTCTTTTTGACAAGGATTCTTTCAGCCACGACTCGAACCGAACAGCGGGTCCGCGCGGGTTCCACACCGCCTGCTTTTTAAACGCATCAACTTCAATCTGGTGCCGACGGCGAGACTCGAACTCGCACAGCTTTCGCCACTACCCCCTCAAGATAGCGTGTCTACCAATTTCACCACGTCGGCATTCTAGCAACTGGAGACTGGTTTTCAGAAACGAGAAGATCCACGCGGGCGCTTCAGTCTCCGGTTTCCAGCCACTAGCGTCTATTTCGGTACGTCGCCTGCCTTGGACCCCGGCGGGGCACCTGCCGGATTAGATACATCGGCCGGTTTTGGTACATCGGCCGGTTTTGGCACTTCTTCGGCGGATTTGCTTGTTGCCGCAGGCGGCGCGGTCACGCCCTGCATCACGCTTCCGCCGGTCTGAGGCTTGTGCGTCGCCACGTATGCAAGGCCCAGGCTGGTAAGGAAAAACAGCGCCGCCAGCGCCGCCGTGGTGCGCGAAAGAAAATTTGCGGAACCGGATGCACCGAACAGGCTGCCCGACGAGCCGCTGCCAAAAGCCGCCCCCATGTCCGCACCCTTACCGTGCTGCAGCAACACCAGAAAGATAATGCTCAGTGCCACCAGAACGTGTATCGTCAAAATCACAGTCAACCAGATGTCCATTCTTCACTCGCTATGACCCATCCGCCATAGGGCGGGATGGCAAACATTCTGCACCGACGCGCCCATTCGCGGGCACGCCCCCTTGGAGCTCATTACAAAACGAGGGGACATCCCCTACGGGACTTCCTTCGGGGCGCGTCCCCTCGTGCTCCCCTAAATCAGAGGCCATTTCGGTAATTCTGAAATGGCCTCTTACCATAAGCCACGCCGTTCAGAGCTTGCCGGCCGCGGCGCAAATCGCGATGAACTCCTCCGCTACCAGCGAAGCGCCACCTATAAGCCCGCCGTCTATATCGGTCATGGCGAACAACTCCGCCGCGTTGGCGGCCTTGACGCTGCCGCCATAAACGATGCGCAAACCCGCGGCCAGCTTGGCGTCCTGCCTGCCGACAACGCCGCGTATAAATGCGTGCACCGCCTGCGCCTGCTGCGGCGTCGCGGTCCTGCCGGTACCTATCGCCCATACCGGTTCATAGGCGATTACCGCGTTCACCAGCGAACCGACCCCGCTCGAATCGAGCACGGCCGCGAGTTGGCGTCCGACCACGATTTCAGTGACGGCGCTTTCACGCTCCTGCAGGGTTTCGCCCACGCACAGGATCGGAATCAATCCCGCAGCTTGCGCCGCCTGAAACTTCGCCGCTACCTGCTTGTCGGTCTCGCCATACAGAGCCCTGCGCTCGGAGTGTCCAACCAGAACGTGGCGGCAGCCGAAATCACGCAACATGGCGCCGGACACCTCACCCGTATAAGCACCCTGAGGCCATTCGCTGACATTTTGCGCGCCCCAGGCGATGCCGCTACCGCTCAATTCAGCTTCGAGCTGCCCCAGGTACGGGTAAGGCGCGCATAGCGTGTACTGCACTGCATCGTTCGCTTGCAGGGCGGATTTCAGTGCCTCGATCAAGCGTCGATTCGCCGCCAGGCTGCCGTGCATTTTCCAGTTACCCGCGACCAGACGGCTGCGCATCGCCTTGATTTCCAAGTAATTGCCACCAAGCGTCAGAAACGCTGGATTTTACAGTGTTTAGGCGAAGCGGGTCAATAAAATGCGGGCGCTGGCGCGACTGGATCGAGCCTGCCTCAGACCAGATCGATGCCAGAGACCGGCACGCGGTGCAAGGCACCGGCGCGCATCGGGTTTTTGCGGGAATCTGCCCAAATGCGCGGCTGCACCTTATCCTTCAGGCGTGACGATTTGAATGTGATCGAGGCTCACATTGATGAATGCCGCGTTGAGTACATGACGGTTTCCCAGCTCCCACACTTCGGCCTCCGTCACCGCGATGAAGTCTTTGGACTCCACCAGGTAATCGGTCACGCGCGCACCCGGGAGCAGGTCGATATATCCCTTCACGCGATAAGTCCCGGTAAGAATAGTCACTTTCGTCTTGTTTTCGTCCATAGTCATAGATACGCTCCGTGGCTCATCTGCACTATTGCATGATTGCAGCACCCAACGCGTGCAATTCAATGCGGCTACGCGAAAGTGTATTCTGCGCTTGGTGCCGCGATCGTTCAATAGGATGGCTGCGCGTCGGCGGGAACCAGCGGGATTGCAGCGCAGTTCGCGGTTTGAAAAAATAG
>CAKKSJ010000365.1 GCA_919902965.1 Burkholderiales bacterium | reverse complement strand
AGCGGCTGGGCGAACCTAGGCTGTCGCCTCGTCCCCGATTAGACTTCACGCAAGGCCAGCATGGGCGGATGATTCAACGCTGCGCGTCCGCCCAGCCAGGCGTTGAACGCGACGCAGGCCAGCCCCGACAGCGGGCCGACGATCCAGATTACCGCGTTGAACTGCCAGGGAAACTGGAATACACGCTCGGCGAGCACGTAGCCGATCGCGGTGGCCCCGGCCGAGGCGAGCAGCCCGGCCACCAATCCCAGGGCGAAAAATTCGGCGCGCTGCGCTCCGGCCACCTGGGCGCGCCGCGCACCCAGGGCACGCATCAGCGCCGCCTCCTGCAGCCGTTCGTCCTGGGTGGAGAGCAGCGCCGCATACAGCACCAGCACGCCCGCAAGCAGCGCGAACAGGAATACGAACTCCACTGCGCGGATCACCTGGTCGAGCACGCCGTTGACCTGTCGCATGATGGCGCTGACGTCGATCACAGTGAGGTTCGGAAACGCCTGCGTCAGGCGGCTGGTGAACAAGGGGTCCGCGCCGGCCAGCCGGAAGGTGCTCATGTAGCTGGCCGGAAAGCGCCCCAGCGCATCGGGCGTGGTCACGAAAAAGAAATTCGGCCGCATCGAATCCCAGTCGAGCTTGCGCACGCTGGTCACCGGCACGGTGACGTTTGCACCGCCGCCCGAGAAACTCAGACGGTCGCCGAGTTTGATTCCCAGGCGCTCTGCGATCCAGACCTCGACCGAAACCGCGCCCTGCGCGTAATCGTCGCGCGTGAACCAGCGTCCGTCGGTCAGCTGGTTTCCGGCCGGCATGGTCTGCATGAAGCTCAGGTTGAACTCGCGGTCGATCTGGCGTTTGGCGCGCTCGTCGGTGTAGTCGGAAGAACTGACCGCGCGGCCGTTGATCTGGGTCAGCCGCGCGCGCACCATCGGAAAACTGGTCGGCGCCGCAACGCCCATTTGCGCGAGAAACTGCGCCAGCGGCTGCACCTGGTCCGGCTGGATGTTGACGACGAAACGATTGGGCGCGTCCTGCGGCAGCTTGGTGCGCCAGGCCTCGAGCAGGTCGCCGCGAATAAAGGTCAGCAACAGCAGCACCGTCAGGCCCAGCGCGAGCGCGACAATCTGCACCGCGTTGGCGCGGCTGCGCCGGCGCAGATTCGCCAGTCCATAGCGCCAGGACACGCTGCCTGCGCGGCCCAGCAGCGAGAACAGGCGCAGGGCGACGAGACTCACCAGCCAGAACGCAAGGAACGCCACGCTAAAGCCGCCGAACACCGTGGCGCCGAGCTTGAATTCGCCCGCCTGCCACAGTAGCAAGGCCGCCAGCGCAGCCAGTCCCAGCGCATAGCCGGCCAGCGCGTTTTGCCGGGGCGCGCCGACCTCGCGCCGGATGACGCGTATCGCCGGCACGTTTTTCAATTGCAGCAAGGGCGGCAGCGCGAAGCCGAGCAGCAGCAACAGCCCCGCGGCAAATCCCTGCAGCACCGGATAGAAACCCGGCTGCGGCAGTGATGCAGCGACGAAATCAGTGAGCCAGATTGCAATCACCGCCTGGCCCGCATAGCCGAGCACGCAGCCGAGCGTACAGGCGAGCAGGCCAAGCAGCACGAATTCCCAGCTGAACAAGGCGAACAAGCGGCGCTGCAAAGCACCGAAGCAACGCATCACCGCATAGCCATCCAGGTGGCGCTGGGTATAGCGGCGCGTCGAAAGCGCAATGGCAACGGCGGCAAGGATCACCGCGAGCATGGCGGAAAGGCCGAGAAATTGCTGCGCACGGTCCAGTCCGGCGCGCACTTCGGGCCGCGCATTGCCCAGGCTTTCGATGCGCTGCCCCGCACCCAGTCTGGACTTGGCCCAATTCGCGTAGTCTTCGGTGGCGGCACGCTCACCCGCGACATAGAGTTGATAATGCGCGCGGCTGCCAGTCTGGATCAGCCCAGTGGCAGGCAGGTCTTCGACGCGCATCAGCAGGCGCGGCGCGATATTGAAGAAACTCAGCCCTCGATCCGGCTCCAAGGTCAGCACTGCGCCGACGCTAAAGCGCGCGTCGCCGAGTTCGATTTGCGCGCCCGGCGCCACGCCCAGCGCGGCGCTCAGGCGTTCGTCCAGCCAGACGCTCCCCGGCGGCGGGAGCGTATCGGTTTCGGCATCCTCCGCATTCAGGCGCGGCGCGACGCGCAGCTTGCCGCGCAGCGGATAGCCCGCGCTAACCGCCTTGATTCCCGCGAGCTGCGTGGCCTCGCCCGCGCGCGCCATGCTGACGAAACTCACGCCGTCGACGCGGCCCAGGCCGCGCCTGGCCGCATCCGCGCCCAGTTCCGGCGCGAACGGACGATCGGACAAGAGCAACACGTCGGCGCCCAGCATCTGGTTCGCCTCGCGCGTCAGCGCCTGCCACACGCGATCTGCAAAGAACGCGACGCTGGTGACGCTGGCCACGGCGATCACCAGGGCCAGCGCGAGCACGCGCAGTTCGCCCGCGCGCCAGTCGCGCAGCAGCATGGTCAGCGGCAGGGGAAAATTACGCATGCAATACAAGTATTCAGGCGACGATACGTCCGCCCACCAGCCGTATCTGCCGCTGGCAGCGGCGTGCGATCGCGTCATCGTGGGTCACCAGCACGAGTGTGGTTCCCGCCGCGGCGTTGAGGGAAAACATCAGATCGATAATGCCCGCGCCGGTTTCGGCGTCGAGATTGCCGGTGGGCTCGTCGGCCAGCAGCAGTTTGGGCTGCATCACAAATGCGCGCGCCAGCGCCACGCGCTGCTGCTCCCCGCCGGAGAGATATTTCGGATAATGCGCGAGGCGCTCGCCCAGGCCGACGCGCGCCATCATCGCCGCGGCGCGCCGCGCCGCGTCGGCGGCGCCGGCCAACTCCAGCGGCAGCATCACGTTCTCCAGCGCATTCAGCGCCGGCAGCAGCTGGAAAGACTGGAACACGAAGCCAAGCAGCCGCGCGCGCAGTGCCGCACGTCCGTCCTCGCCCAACGCGAACAGGTCGACGCCGTCCAGCTGTACGCCGCCCCCGCTGGGCGTATCCAGTCCGGCGAGCAGGCCCAAGAGCGTCGACTTGCCCGAACCCGAGGCGCCGACAATGGCCACTGCTTCGCCCGCCATGACCGCGAGCTCGATCTCATGCAAAATGACGAGCTGGCTGGCTCCATTCGGCACGACCTTGGACAGTCCGGCGGCTTTTATCATCGGTGCATTCTTGGCTAGAGTCATGCTGCGAAAATTCTTAATTTCCTGGTTGAGCTTGTTCACCTGCCTGCCGCTGGCGGCCTGGGCCGGCGGCAGCATTCTGATCTATGGCGACAGCCTGTCCGCCGCCTACGGACTTGCCCAGGATGCGGGCTGGCCCGCCCTGTTGCAGGCGCGACTGAAACAGAAAGGCATGGATTATACCGTGGTCAACGCCAGCATCAGCGGCGAAACCAGCAGCGGTGGCGCCGCGCGCATTGCCGAGGCGCTCAAGGCGCACAGGCCCAGTGTAGTCATCGTCCAACTCGGTGCAAACGATGGCCTGCGCGGACTGCCGCCAAAACAGATGCGCGCCAATCTGGCAACAATCGTGAACCGCAGCCAGCAGGCCAAAGCGCGCGTACTACTGGTGGGCATGCGCATGCCGCCCAATTACGGTGCAGCCTACACACGGCAATTCGCGCAGGTTTACACCAGCCTGGCTAGCGAGTACAAGACCGCGCTGGCGCCCTTCCTGCTGCAGGGCATAGAGCAGCGGCGCGAATTTTTTCAGGCGGACAATCTGCATCCCACTGCCGCGGCGCAGCCGATACTCCTGGCCAATGTTTGGCAGGCGCTGTTGCCTTTGTTGAAATAGGCCGGACGCGCCGGCGGCCGGCAAGGGCCGGCGTGCGATAATCCGCGAATTCGGCTCACTGAGGGCGTAGCCCGTGATCAAATTCGGATTCAAGATCAAGACCCGCGGCGGTACGCTTGTCGACAATCTGATGATCGCGGCGCGCGACCGCATCGAAGCCGAGCGCAAGCTCATGCAGATTTACCATCACTGCGAAATTCTCGACTGCAACGAAGTGCAGCCGGCGGTAAAGGAAGAAGGATTCGACCTGGAGAGCGCGATCAACCTGATCGGCAAGGAATCGGACCGCGATACGCCGTCGAAGGATTAACGCGCGAAGCCTGCGGCCTCGAGTTCCTCCAGCAAAGCGGTATATTCGCGCGCCCCGCGGCTCTCGGGCGCGTGCGTGAACACGTCGCAGTTCCGGGCCGGGCTTTCGGCCAGGCTCACGCTTTCCGATATGCGCGTCTCGCACATTTCCGCGCCGAAACGCTCGCGCAGCTTGCGGTCGATGTCCCAGGACATTTTGCGGCGCGCGTCGAAGCGGGTGATCACGAAGCGGCGCATCGGTGGCTTCTCCAGCACGCGCTCCAGCGCGCGCAGGGTGCGCTCGATCTGCAGCGCGCCGTTCACCGCCAGATAGTCGGCCGAAATCGGGATCAGCACCCGGTCGCAGGCGAAAATGCCGTTCAGGGACAGCACGCCCAACAGCGGGCAGGCGTCCATCAGGATAGGCCGGTCGGTGTTGAGCTTCTCCCGGACGATGCCGGCGTTGAGCCGCTGCAGCGCGCGCGGCCCTTTGCCGAACTGGGTATCGACCTTGGACAGATCGAGATGCGCGGGGATGATCGACCAGCCGCAGTCGCTCGCGCGGATCAGGTCGGTGAGGTGCTTCACCTCCTGGTAGAAAGCGTACAGGCTGTCGCGCCCGTCGCTCGCCGTGGCGCCGCTGATCGAGGACATATGCGCCTGCGGATCGAGGTCGATCACCAGCGGCGCGGGACCTCGACGCGCGAGCAGCGCGGCCAGATTGAGCGTGGTCGTCGTCTTGCCCACGCCGCCTTTCTGATTGAACACCACGATTTTGGCCATCGGTCCCTCCCCGGTCGCCACCCGGCAATAGCCGGATCCCGACCACAGCAAGTCCGCGAGGGATCAATAATCTCCCAAAAACAAAGGCTTGGCAATGCTTTTTTCGCCTGTTTTCCGAATTTCGCGCGAAACCCCATAAGCGGACAGGGAAAATCCACCGCTCCGGGTGGTGGCATCGAGGAGGCCGAAGCGCCTCCAGGCCGGGGCCAGCCGTCCTTGTGTTCGCTCCGAAGCAGTCATTCAACGATATTCACCATCACGATTTCTCTTCGAGACCTGTTTGCCCTGCTGAATGTCGAACGCCGAATCAACGCGGTCGATTTCCCAAGCTGACGGGAACTCACCAATTTCCGACTGTTGGAGATGGACGCTCATACCCCGATCTTCTCCAGAATCTCCCGCAACGCCTTGTCCGTCTCCCGCGCCTCGGCTTCGATCACCTTCAGTTCCTCGACGATTTCCGCAATGGGCCGGTAGGTTTCCGCATCTGAGGTGTGGATGTAGCGGCTGGGGGAGATGTTGTAGTCGTTTTTCTTCAGCTCGGCGTGATCGACGATGCGACTGAGTTTTTCCTCTTCCTTCCACCCGATGAGGGTGTCGGCGATGCGCTGGATGCCATCAATCGGGATGAAGTTCTTGGGGTCGCCCTTTTCGAAGACCTGGGATGCGTTGACGAGGAAGATCTTGCCCTGACGCGTTTTAGGTTTCGCTTTATTCAGGAACAACACGATGCCCGGGGCGGTGGTGTTGTAGAACAGGTTTTCGGGCAGGTAGAGCACGCTCTCGATGAGGTCGTGCTCGACGAACCATCGGCGGACGGTCTTTTCCTTGTTGGTTCCCGCGTTGCCCGAGCCGCGGGAGGCGGCGCCGGTGTCGAGGACGACGGCGGCGCGGCCTTTGGCATTCAGACTGGCGTGCATGTGCTGGACCCAGCCCCAGTCGGCGGAGGATTTGCCGGGAAAGCCGGCCCCCGCGGGGAAGCGGTCGAGCTCGTCGTTGTCATAGTCGGCCTCGGTGAACCAGTCCTGGTTCCACATGGGATTGGCGATGACGCGGTCGAAGGTGCGGAGTTTGCCCTGCTTGTTGC
>CAKKSJ010000364.1 GCA_919902965.1 Burkholderiales bacterium | reverse complement strand
CCCGAGGGGACTTCCTTCGGGGCGCATCCCATCGTGCTCCCCTAAATCAAGGGCCATTTCGGTAATTCTGAAATGGCCTCTTAACTTGGTAGCGCCATTGTAGCGTGCGCTGTGCGTGCGTGTTCAGCGTTCAATCGGGTTCCAGGCCCAATCGCCGTGCAAGCGCAGTCGTTTCCGCGGCGCCGGTGCCGCGCTCCGTGTCGATGTGCATGGTGTGCGCGAGCTCGTCCGGCGCCAGCGGCTCCGTGCCCGCGAGCTGGTGTTCGAGCACCGCGGGACCGGCCTCGGAGGCGTCGCGCGCATCGCGTTCGCGCGCGAGTACGCGCGCGCGCAGCGTGGCTGCCGAAGCGGTGCACGCGGCGACGAGAAAGTGCGCACCCGCGTCGCGCGCAAGCCCGGCAAACAGATTCCGCTGGGCGCGTTTCAGAAAGGCCGCGTCGACGATGAGCGGATAGCGCGCATCGAGCACTGCGCGCGCGAGTTCGGCCAGGCGCGCATAGGTGCGCTCGCTCGCGCCGGGCGCGTAGGGGCCCGCGTCGAGTCCGGCCCCGGTGCGCGCTTGTGCGTCGAGACCATGCAGGCGTTTGCGCTCCACGTCCGAGCGCAGGCGCACCGCGCCCAGGGTTTCGAGAAAAACCTGGGCGACGCTGGTTTTTCCAGAGCCTGAGAGCCCGTGCATGAGCAGCATTGCGGGGTGCGCGGCGGCGGCCAGGCTCCCGGCCAGACGCAGACGCCGCCGGTATTCGCGTTCCATCGCGCCTTTGTCAACTGCCGCCACGCCCGCCTGGTGCGCGCGCAGGCACGATACCTTGGCGCGCACCAGGGCGCGATACACGAGGTAATAGCGCAGCACGCGCAGGCCGGCATAGTCGCCGGTGTGCTCCAGATAGGCGTTGAGGAAGCGAAAGGCGAGCCGCGGCAGGTGATGGTCGAGCAGGTCCATCGTCAGAAACGCGAGCTCGTTCATCACATCGATCCAGCGAAAGTTCGCATTGAATTCGATGCAGTCAAATGGCGTGGGCACGCCGTCGAGCAGCGCGATATTGCCCAGGTGCAGATCGCCGTGGCACTCGCGCACCCAGCCCGCGCGCTTGCGCGCGTCAAACGCGGGCGCGAGCCTGGCGTGTTCGCGCGCACTCCAGTCGCGCAGCCGCGCGAGCACTGCGATGTCCGCTTTGCCGCTCGCGAGCGGCAGCATCTGCTCGAAGTTCTGCAGTGCGGGGGCCAGTATCAGCGCGGGGTTTCCGAACGCCTCACTGCTGCCGGCGCGAGCAATGCGCGCATGGAACGCGGCCAGGCCGCGCGCGAGCGCGTCGATGTGCGCCGGCGTGAGCGCGCCGCGACGCGCCATGCGATCGAGCAGCTGGTCCTGATCGAAACGGCGCATGCGCAGCGCATACTCGATCACGGGTTCGCCGCCGCCGATCACGGGCGCCGACTCGCTGCCGCCGATGGCGATCACCTCGAGATAGAGTCCCGGCGCGGTGCGCCGGTTGAGGCGCAGCTCTTCTTCGCAATAGTGCCGGCGCGCAGCCAGCGTGCTGAAATTCAGGAAGCCGAGATTGAGCGGTTTCTTGATCTTGTAGGCGTAGTCTCCGGCGAGCAGGATGCAGGAGATATGGGTCTGAAGCAGTTCCACGCGTTCGATCGCGCGGCCCGCGTTCCGGTGGCGCGCCGGATCGCGCAGCGCCGCGATCAGCCGGTCCAGGCGCTCGGTGCCGGTGCCGTTCTCCGCAACCTGGTTCCGGGTCGTATGCAATCCGATCTCCGACGAAAAGTTGCATCGTCCAACGAACCCTGGCGGTCATTCCGAGCGCCCCCCAAGGGGACTTTCCCCTCAAGGGGGATCGAGACCTTCGGGGCGAAGTGTGTAATCTGTTTTTTGTACATGAAACAACAAGCAGATTCGCCGGCCAGCGGCCTCGGAATGACAACACCAGGCGTACTTAGCGCTACTAAAAAACTACACCGACAGGGCGCAAGCCCATTGAGCAATATCAATCCTTGGCCACCGCGCCGCCGCCTAA
>CAKKSJ010000363.1 GCA_919902965.1 Burkholderiales bacterium | reverse complement strand
CGCGTCGCCATCGGCAGGCCCATCTTGCCTACGCCGATGAAGCCGACTGCGTATTTGCCTGCGCCGGCGCTCATTTCCTGGCGTCGATTTCGGCGAAGACTTCTTTCGCGGCGCGCATCGCATCGATGCCGGCGGGCACGCCGCAATAGATCGCGGCCTGCAGGAAAACTTCGCGGATCTCGGTCCGGGTGAGGCCGTTGTTGAGCGCGCCCAGCACATGCAGCTTGATTTCGTGCGGGCGGTTCAGCGCCGTGAGCATGGCGAGGTTGAGAAAACTGCGGGTCTTGCGGTCCAGCTCCGGCCGTGTCCAGACTTCGCCCCAGCAGTATTCGGTAACCAGATCCTGCATGGGTTTGCTGAACTCATCGGGGGCCTTCACCGACTTGTCCACATATTCCGCCCCCAGAACCGCCCTTCTGACCGCCAGTCCTTCGTCGTAGCGTTTCTTGTCCATGCCTTGCTCCTTTGATGGTTGGATGATTGGAGGTGTTGCGTGCTATTGGTGTGCTGCGTCCGCGCCCAGCAGCGCGGCGCGAAAACGGTTTTTCAGCAAAGCGCCATCCCGCGGCGGCAGCACCAGCGGCAATTTTTCCGGGTCGACCTTGATCTGCGCGAACAAGCTGCCTGCGCCCGAATAGATGCGCTTGTTCAGGCGCGACACCTCGGCCTGAGTGCGCACCATGAAAGTCTGCGCGATGCCGGCGGCTTTGGCCATTTTGGCGAGATCGACGCCGTGGCCGGTATGCGTCTCCTGCATGCCGGTTTCGCCGTAGCGCTCGTTGTCGAGGACCACGATGGATAGATTGCGCGGCGCCTGCACCGCGATGGTGGCGAGCGCGCCCAGGCCCATGAGCATTTCGCCATCGCCGGTGATGACCAGCACTTTTTTCTCCGGCTGCGCCAGCGCAAGGCCCAGGCCTATCATCGCGGCGCCGCCCATCGCCCCCCAGAGCGGAAAGTTAAGCGCGTGATCGCCCGCGTTGGTGATGTCCCAGGCCGGCGCGCCCAGTCCTGCGATCACCAGCGCGTCGCCGCGCCCGGCCAGCAATTCCTTCACCACCTCACGACGCAATAATTTGCTCATAGTGTCACGCTCTTGGTCAGTTTCCTGAAATCCTTCGCACCGGACACACGCTGGCCGATCAACAGCGCGACCGGGCGATAAGTGTTAAAGGCGAGGCGCAACGTGCTGGACGCCATTTCCGTCACGTCCTCCGCCTTGTCGGCGCGCTTGACGATCACGCCCATCGCCTCCAGCACGGCCTGGGTCGCGTTGCCCATGGGAATCTGCGCCGGATTGAATTCGCCGTAGTCGCCGCGCATGGTGATCAGCATCAACAGCGGAAACTGGCAGGCGATCGGCAGGGTAAGCATGTTGATGCAATTGCCCACACCGCTGCTTTGCATCAGCAGCACCCCTTTTTCCCCGCCGAGCCAGGCGCCCGCGAGCAGCGCCACGCCCTCTTCCTCGGTGGTGAGCCGGACTACTTTCATGGTCTTGTCTTTTTCGCACAGCTTGATCAGGCGCGCATGCCCGGCGTCGGGAACGATGGCGATCTGGCGTATGTTCGCCGCCTTGAACATGGCGTGCACCTCATCGGCCCAGTGCGGGCTCGGGGAATTTGTGGTTACGGCTTTCATTCAGGCTCCGGGAAGCTGGAAAAGAGAAAAATCCAGAGGTGATAGTACGATATTGCAATATGCCAATCAAACGTTCTTGCTCTCAACTCCAATGTCCATGCGGATTTCTTTTCCTCCGAGATTTTCGCGTTTGCCTCCGTCGATTGTTCATCCGGGATAGAATCTGTTTCCAGTCACTTCTGCCGAGACAAATAAGAGAGGGCTACGAGCCGGCGGCCTCCGAATAGCACGAGGTCGTTCCATCAGTCCGCCAAGGGCAGTGATCAACGTCGTTACTTGTAAGCCGCTCTCGCTTGATTGTCAGGAAACCTA
>CAKKSJ010000362.1 GCA_919902965.1 Burkholderiales bacterium | reverse complement strand
TAACTTAAAGTCGACCGCCGAAAAACGGGGTCTGGATACCCTATTCTGCGCCGGGCCTTGTCATCCTTCAAGCAGATCAGTTCCTTATGTTTATTTGGCACACTAAGTGCCCTGGCAAATACCCGATTCGCATGCGAGCCGACCGCCATTGACGCCGCGGACGACCGCCGGATTTCGATCTACGCTATTTTCAGACCCGTGTATGCCGTTCGATCAGGCCACAAGCTTGGTGGCCGCTCGCCGCGACAATGACTCGCATGAAACCGTTGAAGCGCGCGATGCAAGTCTGGATATACTGAAGCCCGGCGCGCAGCAAGGCGTTCCGAGGGGTGCCGCCTTGCGCCAAACTCAAGCTATGCGGGATTCACCTGTAGCCAGATGGTCACCGGCCCGTCATTGGTCAGACTGACTTGCATGTGCGCCCCGAATTCTCCGGTTTCTACCGCAGGATAGGCGGCACGCGCCCTGGCGACGAAATAATCGAACAGCCGTTCGCCCTCGGCCGGCGACGCGGCCGGCGTAAAGCTCGGACGCATGCCCTTGTGCGTATCCGCGGCGAGCGTGAACTGCGGCACCAGCAACAGGCCGCCGCGCACGTCACGTAGGCTCAAGTTCATTTTGCCGTCGGCGTCGGCGAACACGCGGTAGCCGAGCACGCGCTCGAGCAGGCGACCGGCCTCGGATTCGGTGTCGCCGCGCTCGGCACAGGCCAGCACCAGCAGCCCCGCGCCGATTTCACCAACGCTGGTGCCGTCGACTTCGACCTTGGCCCGGGATACGCGCTGCAGCAGTCCGATCATCGGATGCTCAGTCGGTGTAGGTGATGCTCAGATTCTGCAGCGGCAGGCCGCTGATCTCGGTGGACCATGTTTCCCCGGGCTTGACCGGCAGCGCATCGGTGATGGTGCCGGTGCTGATCAGTTCGCCTGCGGCCAGCGGCTGCATGAACGGCTGCCGCGCCAGCAGATCAGCGAGGAATCCAAGTGCAAAAGCGGGGCTGCCGAGCACGCTCGCGGCCACGCCCTCGATCTGCCTGACGCCGTCCCTGAGCAGTGCCACCCTGACCTGCGGCAGCGCGCGCGCCAGATCTGCAATGTCCTGCGCGCGTATCGCCTGCGGCTCGCCGATGACCAGGCGCGCGTGGCAGGCCCAGTCAGCGGTGGCATCGGCGAGCCTGAATTTCCAGTCGAAGTGGCTGTGCACGATCTCCACGCTGTGCGCATACCACTCGGCTGCGCGCAGCAGTTCCTGCGCGTCGCTGCAGCCCGCGGGAACCGGCGTGCGCAGCTTGAACAGGATCTCGGGCTCCATGCGCGGCGACACCGTGCCGGCAAGCGACACCGCGGCCTTTCCACCCTCAGCATAGCGGACCGTGTCTTCGTACACGTGCGCCCACATCGGCGCATCGACGTTGTACCGAGCCCAGATGCCGCGGTTGGTGAAACCGATCTTGCGCCCCACCGGCCGCGCGCCCCGGGCGCGGCGCAGCCGCATCAGTTCCGCCGCCACTAGGTAGGCCGCATCGAGGTCGAATGCGGGATCACGCGCGGCGATCGATTCGATCAGCGTCGCGCGGTCGTGCGCGTCGAGCAGCTCCCGCGCGACCGCCTGTACCCGCTGCGACGACAGCCCTTGTTCCATGCGGTGGCTAGCCGGCCAGCACGTCGGCGCCGGCCTGGGCGATCTGCTCGTCCTCGTGCGAAGCGACGCCGGAGACACCGATGCCGCCTACGCATACACCCTGATAGATGACCGGAATCCCGCCCTGTACCGGCAGTACCGGCATTTTCAGTATTGCCATGCGTCCGTCCCTGATGCGATCTTCCCACGCCTTGGTGCTACGACGCGAGATCGCGGCGCTACGGCCTTTGCGCACCGCTATCTCGGCGTTGGCCGGCGTGGCCCCGTCCATGCGCTCCAGCATCAACAAATGGCCGCCGTCATCGAGAATGGCGATGACTACTTCCCACTGGTTGCGGCGCGCCTCGGCCTCGCAGGCCGCGATCATCTTCTTGCAGTCGTCTAGTGTCAAGCAGGGTTTGGATTTCATTGTGCCTTTGTGCCTATGGCCTCACGCACCTGCTGCAGCGCGCTCTGGTCTTCGATGGTGGTAAGGTCGCCCGGGTCGCGCCCTTCGCAAATCGCCTGGATGGAACGGCGCAATACCTTGCCCGAGCGGGTCTTGGGCAACAGGGTCACGAAATGCACCCGCGCCGGCCGGCCGATGGCGCCGAGTTGCTGGTCCACCGTTTTCATTACCTCGCCCTCGAGCTTCATCCTTTCCGCCCCGCTCGCGACCTGGCCCGGATCCTTGAGCACGGCGAACGCCACCGGTACCTGCCCTTTCAACTGGTCGGCCACGCCGATGACTGCGACTTCCGCGATTGCCGGGTGCGAACTGATGGCCTCCTCGATCTCGCGCGTGCCCAGGCGGTGTCCGGCGACATTGATCACGTCGTCGGTTCGGCCGAGGATAAAGTAATAGCCGTCCTTGTCGCGTATGCCCCAATCGAAAGTCGAATAGGCAAGCTTGCCGGGAATGGTTTCAAAGTAGGTCTTGACGAAACGCTCATCATCGCCCCACACCGTGCTCATGCAGCCCGGCGGCAGCGGCGGGAAAATGGCGACCACGCCCTTCTCGTCCGTGCCCACTTCCTCGCCCGTGGACTCGTGCAGCAGTTTCAGGTTGTAGCCGTACATGGGGAAGCCCGGACTGCCGAACTTGCGCGCGATGTCTTGCACGCCCATCGGGTTGGAGAGGATCGGCCAGCCGGTTTCCGTCTGCCAGTAGTTGTCGATAATGGGCCGCCCCAGCCCCTCCGAGATCCACTGCGCCGTAGGCTGATCCAGCGGTTCGCCGGCAAGAAACAGGAACTTGAGCGAGGACAGGTCGTATTTCTTCAGGAATGCCGGATCCTGTTTTTTCAGCACGCGGATCGCGGTGGGTGCGGAAAACATTACCGCAACCCTGTATTTTTCTACAATCTTCCAGAGGATGCCGCCATCGGGCCGCAGCGGCGTGCCCTCGTACATGATGCTTGCCATGCCTGCGATCAGCGGCCCGTAGATGATGTAGGAGTGTCCCACCACCCAGCCGATGTCCGAGGTGGAAAAATAGGTTTCGCCGGCATTGCCGCAATAGATGTGTTTCATCGACGCGGCCAACGCAACTGCATGGCCGCCGACGTCGCGCTGCACGCCCTTGGGCTTGCCTGTGGTACCGGAGGTATACAGGATGTAGGAAGCTTCGTTCGACTCAAGCCAGACGCAGGGGACCTGCGCGTTCATGTGCTGCTCGCGCAGTTCAGCCCAGTCGAGGTCGCGCCCGGCGACGCGCGTCATGTCCGGCACGAGGCCGCGGTTTACCAGGATCACTTTTCGCGGCGGGAACTTCGACAGGCGGATTGCTTCGTCGAGCAGGGGTTTGTAGGGCACCACTTTGCCGACGCGCGAACCCGCATCGGCGCTGATGATGAGCTTGGGCTTGGCGGCGGCGATGCGGCTCGCCAGGCTATGCGCAGCAAAACCGCCGAATACCACGGAGTGAATCGCGCCGATGCGCGCGCAGGCGAGTATCGCAAAACAGGCTTCGGCGATCATCGGCATGTAGATGAGCACGCGATCGCCTTTGACTACGCCCAGGCTTTGCATCGCCGCAGCGCAGCGATTGACTTCGGCGTGCAGCTCGCGAAAGCTGTAGGCCTTCTCCACATCGGTTTCGGTGGAAATAAAAATCAGCGCATTTTGATCCGGCCGCTCCTGCAGGTGGCGATCGACCGCGTTATGGCAAAGATTGGTCTCGCCGCCGACGAACCACTTCGCGAACGGCGGCCGGCTGTAATCCAGCACCTCGGCGTAGGGCTTGTGCCAGTCGATCAGCCGGGCCTGTTCACCCCAGAAGCCCTCAGGATCGCTGATCGAGCGCTGATGGAATTCCTCGTAGCTGCCCATCTCCTCCTCCTTATTGCTTTTATTCCCTGTGCCGGGGCTAGAGACGGCTATGCCGCCAAATCCACCACGATCCGCCCTTTAGCCCGGCCCTTGATGAAATCCTCGAATACGCCCGGCAGCTGATCAAAGGCGACGCTGCGCGCAATGCCGGCGAGATGTTGGGGCTTCATGTCCGTAGCCAGGCGTTGCCACACTTGCTGCCGCAAAGGCATGGGCGTGTAGCCCGAATCGATGCCGAGCAGGCAGGCCCCGCGCAGGATGAAGGGCAGCACGGTAGTGTTGAGCGTAGGGCTTGCTGCCAGTCCGATGCTGGCGATGGTGCCGCTCTGGGCCATGGTGCTCGCAATCCAGGCGAGAACCTCGCCGCCCAGATTGTCCACGGCGCCCGCCCACAGCGCCTTGTCCAGCGGACGGATCCTGGCCAGGTCCAGGCTTTGGCGCAGCTTCACTTCCTTCGCTCCCAGGCCCTTGAGGTAATCGGTCTCGCTTTCCTTGCCGGTCAATGCCACAACCTGATAGCCCAGGCCGGCAAGGATATCGATCGCGATTGAACCGACGCCGCCGCTTGCGCCGGAGACGATCACCGCCCCGTTCGCCGGCGCGAGGCCGTTGGCTTCCATGCGCACCACGCCCAGCGCCGCGGTATAGCCGGCAGTGCCCAGCGCCATGGCTTCAAACAGATTCAGGCCGCGCGGCATGGGCACGACCCAGTCGGCCGGCACGCGCGCATATTCCGCGTAGCCGCCGTGATGGGCCACGCCGATATCGTAGCTGGTGGCGATCACGGCATCGCCTTTCTTGAAGCGCGCGTCACCCGACTCAAGCACCGTGCCCGACAGGTCGATGCCGCCCACGCAGGGGTAGCGGCGTATGACCTTGCCCGCCCCGGTGGCGGCAAGCGCGTCCTTGTAATTGACGCCTGAATAAGCGACCCGTATCAACACCTCGCCCGGGTCCAGTTCATCCCGCGTCATGTCGACGTAGCCGGCAACGGTTTTTTTGTCTACCTCGTTGATACGATACGCTTTGAATTGTTCCATTTCTGAACCTTTGTTAAAAGAAATCAGGTCTAGGCGTGCAGCGCACGCTTATCCACCGCCAGAGCCGCCTCGTGCACCACCTCGGACAAGGAGGGGTGCGCGTGGCAGATGCGCGCAATGTCTTCCGCGCTGGCGCCGAATTCCATCGCCATCACCGCTTCCGCGATCATCTCCGAGGCGTGTGCACCGATGATGTGGATACCGAGGACGCGATCGGTCTTGGCGTCGGCGAGTATTTTTACGAAACCGGTGGTCTCGTCCTGTCCCATCGCGCGGCCGTTGTGCGAAAACGGCATCTGGCCGGCACGGTAGGCCACGCCCTCCGCCTTCAGCTGCTGTTCCGCTTTGCCCACCCAGGCAATTTCGGGTGCCGTATAGATTACCCACGGAATGGTTTCCAGATTGACCCGAGTGGCCTGGCCGGCAATACGCTCGGCCACCATCACGCCCTCGTCCATGCCCTTGTGCGCGAGCATCGGGCCGCGCACCACGTCTCCGACGGCATACACATTGGGCAGGCTGGTGCGGCAATGCGCATCGACCTCAACCAGACCGCGCTCGTCGATTTTCAAACCGACCGTCGCCGCGCCAAGGTCGCGGGTGTTGGGCACGCGCCCGACCGACACCACCAGTTTGTTGCAGTCCAGCGCCTGCTTGCCTTCGGCAGTTTCGTACTCGAGGGTCACGCCGCGCTTGCCGCGGCTGAGCTTGCCGATTTTCACACCCAGCTTGATGTCCAGCCCCTGGTCTTTGACGAATATTTTCCACGCTTCCTTGGCCACCGCGCCGTCCGCGGCGGCAAGGAAATTGGGCAGGGCTTCCAGGATCGTCACCTTGGAACCCAGACGCCGCCACACGCTGCCCAGCTCCAGACCGATCACGCCTGCGCCGATGACGCCGAGCTTGTCGGGTACCGCGTTCAAGGCAAGCGCACCGATGTTGTCGCAGATGGTCTCGTTGTCCACCTCCAGCCCGGGCAAATGACGCGCGGTGGAACCGGTGGCGACAATTACGTGGTTCGCCTCGACGATCTCGACGGAACCGCCGTTGCTGACTTCAACGGTGTATTTGTCGGCGCCGCCGGTGAATTTGCCGTGGCCCTTGAGCCAGGTGATCTTGTTCTTTCTGAACAACATCTCGATGCCGCCAGTGAGCTGGGACACGATCTTGTCTTTGCGCGCCTGCATCTTGGCGACATCGATTTTCGCGCCGCTGACCGAGATCCCGTGATTGCCGAACTTATAGGCGACGCGCTCGTAGTTTTCCGAGGATTCGAGCAGCGCCTTGGACGGAATGCAACCCACATTGAGGCAGGTGCCGCCGAGCTTGGACTCGCCTTTTTCGTTTTTCCATTCGTCGATAACCGTGGTGGAAAGGCCGAGCTGGGCGCAACGGATCGCCGCAACATAACCGGCCGGGCCGGCGCCGATGACTACGACTTCGAATGATTTAAGCATGGTCTGGAATTGGGATTAGAGTTCGAGCAGCAGGCGCATCGGGTCTTCCAGCGCCTCCTTCATCGCCACCAGCGACAACACCGCCTCGCGACCGTCGATGATGCGGTGGTCGTAGGACAGGGCGAAGTAATTCATCGGCCGGACCACGATCTGTCCGTCCTCGACTACCGCCCGCTCTTTGGTGGCGTGGATACCGAGGATGGCGGACTGCGGCGGATTGATGATGGGCGTGGACAGCATCGAGCCGAATACGCCGCCGTTAGAAATGGAGAAAGTGCCGCCGGTGAGTTCCTCCATGGAAAGCTTGCCCTCGCCGGCGCGTTTTCCCAGATCGGCAATCGTTTTCTCTATTTGCGCAAAGCTCAGCTGATCGGCATCGCGCAGCACCGGCACCACCAGCCCGCGCGGGCTGCCTACGGCAACGCCGATATCGAAGTAGCCGTGATAGACGATTTCGTTGCCGTCGACCGAGGCGTTCACGATCGGGTATTTCTTCAAAGCGTAGACCGCGGCCTTGACGAAAAACGACATGAAACCGAGTTTCACGCCGTGCTCTTTCTCGAATTTGTCCTTGTGTTTCGCGCGCAGGTCCAGCACCGGTTGCATGTTGACCTCGTTGAACGTGGTGAGGATTGCGGCGCTGGCCTGCGACTGCAGCAGGCGTTCGGCCACACGCGCGCGCAAGCGCGACATCGGCACGCGTTGTTCCGGCCGGCCGGAGAGCAACTTGTCGGCATTGATCGGCGCAGGCACCCCGGGGAGCGCGGGCCTCGCGGCCGCAGGCCCTGCCGCCGGCGCGGCCGGGGCTGGCCTGGCTGCGGCGCCCTCCATGTGCGCGAGGACATCGGACTTGGTCACGCGTCCGTCCCGGCCGCTGCCGGTGATCGATTTGGGATCGAGTTTATTTTCCTCGACTATTTTGCGCGCGGCGGGCATCAGATTGCTCTGCTCGGAAAGCTGTTGCGCCGCCTGTTCCACGGGCGGTGCAGGCCTCTCGGCCGCCTTGGCCACGGCCGCGGCAGAGTCTGCCGCAGTATCGATCATGGCGATGACCTCGCCCGAAACGACCGTTCCTCCGTCTGCTTTATTGATCTGCGTGATCACGCCGCCCGCCGGTGCCGGAAGCTCCAGCACCACTTTGTCGGTCTCGACGTCGATCAGGTTTTCATCGCGGGCGACGGCATCGCCCACCTTCTTGTGCCAGCTGAGCAGCGTGGCTTCGGCCACCGACTCCGACAGCTGCGGGACTTTTACTTCGACTAACATGACGACTCCGTTCAGTTTTTTCGCAGCCGTCGGGTATCCCTTCGGCTGCGTACCGCAAAAACAGGTGCGCGTTTCGCGCCCGGCTACTCGCTTTGCTGAAAGCGCTTTATTTGCGCCGAGAATAAAGATACTACAGTATGCCGCTCAGCGCAGAGTGCGCCGAATTCCTCAGCATGTTCCGCTCCTTCCTGTGCGCATCCAGTCTGTTGCGCGCCCACAGCTACTACTTCGATGAACCCGGCCCTTTGAGCTTGCCGAATGCCGCCGCGACCAGCGCCTTCTGCTGTTCCTGATGCTTGGCGTAGTAGCCCACCGCGGGCGAAGCCGAGGACGGCCGCCCCGCATAAAACAAACTCTGGTTCTCGCGCAGATTCTCGACGAAATAGTGCCGTGTCTGGTACCAGGCACCTTGGTTCTGCGGCTCTTCCTGGCACCACACCACCTGGGTCGCATTCGGGTAGCGCTTCATTTCCGCCGCGAACGCCTTGTGCGGGAAAGGATAGAGCTGCGCGACGCGAATGATCGCAGTGCCCTTGATATCGCCCTCGCGCCGCGCCGCCACCAGGTCGAAATAGACCTTGCCGCTGCAGCAGATGATGCGCTTCACCGA